>JAFLSL010000077.1:0-3150 GCA_022510985.1 Ruminococcus sp.
TCTTGCAGAATAGTTTTGCTACTGAAAGCGATTAAACTTATTATAAATAATATTATGGAAGTAATACCAAATGCTATGAATAAAACAAACGCTTGAATGTCAAAATCTTTTAAAATAAGTTCATAGCCAAATGAAAGAAATATACAAACGAAAAGTATAGTGAAAATGAGAGAAAGAATTTTTTCAGATTTTTTAAAGTTAAAAATTCCCATAACATTTATAATTATTTTTTGGTGTAGGCTTTTTTAAATAGCTTTACTACAACAAAGATACATAAAACGATAAAAAACAAAAAAGCAACAGCTAAAATAGATCCTATAATCGGGTGATGACTAAAGAATAAAAGAATGGAGCCAATACCCAACACAGAAATGACAATCCAAGTTGCTAAGCCGATTAGGGCAGCAATGGCTTTTCTTTTTATAAATGATCTGTTTGTTAAGTTGTCCTCAATCACCTGATACATTGATGTACCAATAATAACAGTGATGAATATAACGATTTCTACATAAATACCCATCGAATTATACCTTTTTTAACAAGGTAGTATTACCTGAATCCTATGTACTATATTATATATGAAATAAAAAATTTTGTCAAACCTGAGTAATATTCCTATTTGTAATTATAATTTATTTTTTAGTAAAATTAGACAATTAGAAGAGCAAACTTTTGTATATATAAACGATAAAATATCACTTGAAAAACCCCATATCTTGTGCTAGAATAGTAGTAATCCACTAAATACGGTTGGAAGTTATGAAAAATTTCGATGATATTGTGTGTTTATAAGTTTGAATTTAAGAATTAAGAAAGGAAGGTACAAAATGGAAATTAAAGTTATCGGCGGCGAATTGTCGAGAAAAGAAATTGACACTTATGTTATGCAGATTAAGGAGGCTAACCCCGATAAGGAGTTTAAGACCTTTGAGTTTACCGTAGACGGCGAGTATGTAGACGTTAACTACACATATGATATGGTCCCATTTGAGAGAATCAGAAGAATTACAGGTTATCTCGTTGGTACTTTAGACCGTTTCAATAACGCTAAGCGTTCTGAGGTTGAGGACAGAGTAAAGCACGGACTTAACGCTTGCTCATGCTCACTTGAGGATATAGCATAATAAAAGTTCTAAGAGATATAAGCTGTACCCATTCGGTACAGCTTATTTTTTATGTAATTTTTTTATACATAAATTGCATTAATTACAATGTCGTAATTTTTCGTTTTACGTCGAATTTTGTGTTATACTATGGATTAGATTATATAGGAGGTAATAAGATAAATGAAAATCTGTAAGAAATGCGGAACAGAAAATCATCCCGATGATATTTTCTGCAGCAATTGCGGAGAGAATCTTATGAAAAAAGAATACCTTGTTAATGATAATAATGAGAAAAAACCTGTTCAAAAATCCACTCCCAAATCTGAGCCGGATTTGGAAGTCAAAGATAAAAATGAAAAGCCAAAACGCAGTAAAAAGCCGTTAATTATAACCTTAATCTGCATAGGTGCGGTTTTAGTTATTGCGGCGGCTCTTGTGATAGGTTATTTCACCCTTGTTTGGATGCCTGAAAAGCCTGCTAAAAACCAAATTATCTCTGCCTTAAATTCTGAAAAGTCCGTAACTCATATTAAAGTGGGGGATATCGAGTACGATTTTAAGGTAACTAAGGCTGATATTATTAAAGAAGAACTCGAAAGAACTGAGTATAATTGTACTGTGAAAATCGTTCGCGAATGTGAAATTTACGGTGTATCTCCCGAAACCTACAAGGTTAAATATATACGCTCAGGCTCAGAGTTTAAATATTCAACAGCAACGGATAGCGGCAACGATTATGAATTCTACGCTATAAAAGGCGTTGAAGTCGAGAAAGCTGAGAAAAAGGTTAAATCCTTTTATAAGGACGCTAAATTTAAAGAACAGGTAACCGATATCGAAAAGGGTGTTGACCGCCTCTATTTTACAGTCGATAATGATGAATTCGAGGGAACAGTAGCAATCCGATATGACTTCTCAAAGGAAAAAGGCTGGGAATACACAAAATTCAGCGACAAACAGCTAGGCTTTAAACCCGGAATAACCCATAAGGAAGATGGACTTTTAGCAAATTCAAATATTAAAAATATCCTCTTCCTCGGAGTTGACAGCGATTCAGGCGTTGGACGTTCGGATTGTATGATGCTTATTTCAGTTGACGCTAATACGGGCAAAATTAAGCAGACTTCGTTTATGCGTGACAACTGGTTTGAAATTCCCGGTTACGGCACAAACAAGCTTAATGCCGCTTATGCGTTCGGCGGAGCAGAACTCACTGTAAAAACTATCGCCTCTACCTTCGGTATAAAAATTGACAATTACGTTGCAGTCAGCTTCCAAACCTTTAAGGATGTTATAAATAACCTCGGCGGCGTTGATGTTGATATAACTTCTGACGAGGCAGGCTATGTTAACTGGCAAATTCAGAAAAACGGTCAAAGCTCGGTGGGCCTTGTCAGTACTTCGGGCGGAGTAACTCATTTGAATGGTCAGCAGGCACTTTGGCTCTGCCGTGACCGCGGCGGAAACGGATTCAGCGGAACCGACTTTACCCGTACAGGACGTCAGAGAAGGGTCATCCGCAGTCTCGTTTCTACATATAAAAACTATACTCCCTCGCAGGTTCTTTCAACAATTAAAATTCTAAAAAACAGCGTAAAGACTGACCTCACGTCTAAAGATTTTAAATGGTATGCCGAGCACTCCACAAAGTTCTTTAAATTCAAATTTGAGGAACGCTGCGTTCCTGATGACGGCGAGTGGCAGTCAGGCTATTCCTCAGGCGGAGCTTGGATTATTCAGCTCAATAATTTCAGTCAGCTGAAATCCGATGTTCAGCACTATATCTACGAAGATCTTAAGTAAATTAAAAATTAATAAGTAAGAATTAAAAGTCGGGAAGATAGGTTGATATGAAATCAACGTTATCTTCCCGATAATTTATTTATTATATTTGTTTTTCACTATCACACGTCTTTGCTGTGTACAAAGTCAGATATAGGAAGTATGGTATGGGGATATGAATTTTAGAGAGGGATGTCTATGTCTGACGTGGATATTTAAAAAGTCTACAGCAGAACCTATCCGCTCTATCCAAAGTCAGATA
>JAFLSL010000077.1:3250-5925 GCA_022510985.1 Ruminococcus sp.
GGATATTTAAAAAGTCTACAGCAGAACCTATCCGCTCTATCCAAAGTCAGATATAGGAAGTATGGTATGGGGGATATGGATATTAGAGAGGAACGTTCACGTATGACGTGGATACTTAAAATCACTTGCGGAGTAGTAAACCGGCTGCAAGGTCTTCCTTTGCCTGAGCCTTTGCTTTAAAGTGCTGTTTTTTTCCTGTAGCAGTTCTCGGATAATCATCAACTAATCTGAAATATCTCGGAACCTGATATTTTGAAAGATTAGGTGAGTTTTTGCAGAATTCAAGAATTTCCGATACCGTAACACTCTCGTCTTCGGGTATTACATAAGCGACAACCGCTTCACCGCGTGTCTTATCGGGAACAGATGTTACAATACATTCCTTAACCTTTTCAAACTGATTTATAGCTTCTTCAATTCGTGCAGGGTAAATATTCTCACCCTTACTGATAATCATATCATCCTTGCGTCCCGCAATAGTCACAAACTGATTTTCATCCCATGTTCCGATGTCGCCTGTGTACATCCAGCCCTTGTAGAACTTTTCCTTTGTAACCTTTTCATTGTTTACATAGCAGTAAGTGGTCTTAGCAGGTGCTTTTATTATGATTTCACCGTCAGTTTTCCCATCGGTAGGAACTAAATCGTCAGGCTCACCTTTTCTATCCTCGTAAATCTTTACGATTCTAACTTCGTCATCCGTACAACTTTTGCCCGCACTTCCAGACATATCGGGTAAATCCTGCGGTCTTAAGAATGTATTCCAGAACGACTCGGTTGTGCCGTAACCGTTAAAGATATTCGGAGTGAGTACCTCTTGAAAACGGATACAATCCTGTTTTTCGAGAGGACTTCCCATAGTTACAATACCCTTAAGTGAGCTTATGTCCGCCGGGTGCTTTTCCTGACGTGTAGCCAAAAGTCCGAGTACGGACGGAACGCCGATTAAAAATGTTATCGAATATTTTGAAACGTAATCGAGAGTAGTCTTGGGGTGGAAATCTCTCATAATTACAATCTCAGCACCGGCGTAAAGGCTCGGTGTAAGTCCGCCCGAGTGAATACCGCCTCGATGAAACCACGGCGTCATATTCATAGTCTTGTCGTACGGAGAAAGCGGAAAATGCATCATAACGTCATGAGCCGAGAGGACCTCGTTAATGTTGTTAAGCGGAACGCCCTTAGGAGTACCTGTGGTACCTGAAGTCTGTAGTCGAAGAACTTCGTCATAAATATGCGGTTTAAAATCAATCGGGGGATTTTCCTCGCTCTGATTTTCAACATATTCTTCATATTTAATATGTCCCTCAGGAGCATTTTCGCATTTTCCGAGATAGTCCGCCATAATTATAATCTTCGGCTTGTGCTCAGATATTTCAAGAGCCTTAACTGCAGTTTCGACAATTGAGCTGTCGTAAACATAAACCATTGGCTTGTTGTGATTTATAATCTCAGCAGTTTCTCCGGGGGATAAATTGAAGTTCGCGGGGTTAGAGATAGCTCCGATTTTTTGCGGGCTGATGTGTGAGAAAACAAAATAAGGAGAGTTATACAGCTGATAAAAAACAATGTCACTCTTTTTAATGCCGTCTTTTTTCATAGCATTTGCAAATTTATTGCATTCTGCATTAAGCTCGCTGTATGTCCATCTTTTTCCGCTTTGCGGATCAAAAAGTGCGGGCTTATCCTTAAATCTCATAACATTTCTCAGAAAGCCGTTTAGCCATGTGTATTCACTTTCAAAGGTTTCTTTAAACATTGTAATATCGTATGTATAGTCCATAATTACTCCTTTATATAAAAACAATAATCTAAACTATCCCTCGTACTTTCCGACAATAACGCTTGAGTTCTGTCCGCCAAATCCAAAGGCGTTTGACATAGCGTATTTTATGTCGACCTTTCTCGCTTTGTTAGCGATAAAGTCAATGTTGCAGTCGGGGATAGGGTTTTCTAAATTAATAGTCGGAGGTAAAATTCCCGTTTCAATCGCCTTAATACAGGAGATTATCTCGGTTACTCCGCCCGCACCCATCATATGGCCGGTAGCACCCTTAGTAGAGCTTACAAGCGGCGGGTTGTCACCGAATACTTCCATAACAGCGTGTGTTTCAACCTCGTCTCCCTTAGGTGTGGAAGTTCCGTGGGCGTTGATATATCCGATGTCCTCAGGTTTTAAATTTGCCTCCTTGAGAGCCTGTTTCATACAGGCGATTGCACCTTTTCCTTCCGGGTGGGGTGCAGTAACGTGGTACGCGTCAGATGTGTTTCCGCAAGCTAAAAGCTCGCCGTAAATCTTAGCACCTCTGTTTAGTGCGTGTTCCTCGGTTTCGAGTACAATCGCACCGCCGCCCTCGCCGATAACAAAACCGTCTCTTGCCTCGTCAAACGGACGTGATGCCTGTGTCGGGTGTTCGTTGTTGCGAGAGAGTGCCTTTGCGTTTGCAAGACTGTAGATAAATATAGGACAATGAGCCGATTCAGCTCCAACAGCTAACATAACGTCAGCCTTGCCGGAATTTATAAGCATAGCCGCCTGATAAATTGCGTCGCCGCCTGAGGAGCATGCTGTCGAAACCGTAAAGCTCGGTCCTTGAATGTTATGAGCAATTGCAATGTTAGCTGCCGCTATATTTCCGAGTATCTTAGGAATAAATCTGGGACCGACCTTTTTG
>JAFLSL010000078.1 GCA_022510985.1 Ruminococcus sp.
TTTTTCACAGATTGTTTTGAAACCTCTTTTGCAAGCTTTACAGAATCAACCGATTGAATAAGATCAACCTTTCCGACAATCTGTCTAACCTTGTTAGATTGAAGATGACCTATAAATTGAAGTGAAGTATCTGCAAGGTTATAGCTTTCATACTTAGAAAGAAGTTCCTGAACCTTATTTTCTCCGATATACTTAAGCCCAAGTGAAATTGCGTAATTAATTATCTCAACATCAACGGTTTTTGTAGCAGCAAGAAATGTAATATCTTCTCTTTTTCTTCCTGACTTTAAAGCCGCCTCATTTATGCGTTCCTCAATATATTTGTAATTGTATTCAACATTACTCAATAACTTTTCCATCGTAAAGATTATCTCCTTTTATTACTACCTGATCGTAGAGTTGAAGCGTTTTATCACTAAATAATACGCCGTCGTTCGGTTTGGTTTCACAAAGCACATAGTCCTTTGCAGAATATGCGATTGAAATTTCCTTAAAGATGAGTTCGGAGCCGTGAAGAACATAAACTCCCTGAACCTTTTTCTTTTTTGTTACGCTGTTTCCGTCATCATCCTTAACAGTTTTTTCAACGTAATCCTCGTGAATAGCACGTTTTGAAACCTTCAGACCGGAGTATGAAACAGTTGAAATATCGGTGTTTTCATTTCTTGCGTTGGCTAAATTTTTATTCATATAGTCACAGCTTAAAACTAAAATACCGCTATCTTTTTTACTTTTCTGATTAATAGAATAAATAGAACTGGGAATTTTTTCTGTCATAATAGCAGGCATAGAAACATAAAGAGACACACCTTCATTTTGTAATTTGGAAAGCATTATAGCATCGTCTGCAGATATTTTACACGCAAGATACCATGTAGGATTTGTTACAACCTTTCCTATTACATTGCTATTGAAGTTCTTTTTCTTTATCTTTTCAAACTTATTTATGGTCAAGTCTTGCAGCTTGTTATAGTTTATTGATTTTTCATATCCGTCACAAGAAGATATAAAATATCCGGCTTTCTTAGAAGATATTGTTCCGATTCTTGAAGAACAATTATTTTTTATTTTCTCTCTTTCTCTTCTAAGCTCGTTAATTTTACCTTTAAAACCCTTTACACTTCCGGTTGTAATCTGTCTTTCACAAATTGAGAAAAGAAGATTTTCGCAACAAGAATTTGCATCAATCAGCTTTCCGTTGTTTACATTCTCCATAATAGAGAAAATATTATTATTAATCTGCGTATTAATAGTATCAAAACCAACGCTGTTCTTATAATAGGACTGCGAAAGTGATTTTAGATCTTCTATCTGTTTATTTATATTGTCAATCTTTTTGCGTGATATAGCATCATTTTCGTTTCGATAAATATCGGCAATATTCTGATTTATGCTAACGTTATCTCCGTCCTCAACGTTGTAAGATAGAATACCGATTTCGTTGTTTTCGATATACGATTCCTGACGAACGATAAACGCTTTAGAATGGATAACGTATGAGACTGTGCTCGATATCGCCTCCTCTGTTTCAACGGAATTGGCAAAATTTGCACTAGCTATTAAATAAACTATATATGTCACTATACAAACAGACAAAAGTCCGATTATAATTCTTTTAAATAATAATTTATCCATTTAAAAATCCTCGATTTTTAACTACATCTTTTATAAATTCAAGCTGTTCTTCAGTAGTTTTTAATTCATCTATATTAATCCAATTTATATTTTCATTACGCCTAAACCATGTAAGCTGACGTTTAGCATAATGACGTGTTTCGGTTTTCAGCCTTTCGATACATTCTTCTAAAGATCTTTCACCATTAAAATACGGAATTAATTGTTTATACCCTATAGCCTTTGAAGAAGTTTCGCTAAGGTTTGAATTAAGAACACCTTCCGCTTCCTCTAAAAGTCCGCTTTCAAGCATAATATCAACTCTTTTATTAATTCTATCGTAAATATACTGCCTATTCTTAGCAGTCAATCCGAAAATAAGGCTATCAAACTCAGTCTCATTCAACTTACTTTTTTCATTTTGCTCAGTTATTGTAACACCGGTTGTTTTATAGAATTCGATAGCTCTTATAATACGTTTTGGATTTTTCTGCTCACTAAGACGTTTTGCAGAGGCCTCATCAAATGTGGAAAGATAATCTAAAAGATAATCTATTCCCTTTTCCCCAGCAAGCTTATTAAGTTCCTCACGTATTTTAAGGTTAGAGCTGTTTTCTATGAAATTAATTCCGTTTAAAAGAGAATCAACATAAAGTCCCGTGCCGCCGCAGATAATCGGGAGCTTTTCTTTACTTCTTATAATATCAATTGCCTCTTTAGCATCTTCTACATATTTTCCGACCGAGTAAGACTCACCGGTATCGAGAAAATCAATGAGATAATGTTTTATTTCTGCCATTTCTTCATATGTAGGTTTAGCAGTAGCAATACTCATACCACGGTAAATTTGCATACTGTCTGCAGAAATTATCTCACCGTTATAATGTTTTGCAAGTTCAATAGAAAGACTTGTTTTACCGGACGCTGTAGGACCGACAATTACAAGAAGATTCTTTTTCATTTTACACTCTTCCAAACTGTTTTTCGAGTTCGTATTTACTCATTACCACACATACAGGTCTGCCGTGCGGACAATATCTCAATGTTGGATCCTCGTCTAGCTTGTTTGCTATATCAATAAGCTCCTCACGAGTGCTTATATTTCCACCTTTTATTGCAGCTCTGCAAGCTACATTATGGTAAATCCAATCCATTTTTTCACTTCTGATATCATTTTTATTTTGTGCAATATACCCTGCCATTTCAATTACAGATGATTCTATATCATCAAGAGCAAGATATTGTGGGGCTGCTCTGACAATAAGCGTTCCGTTACCGAAGTCCTCTATATCAAAGGCACATTCCTTAAACATATCAAGATTACTGATGGAAGCTTCGTAATCGTTTTTGTTAAGCAGGACAGTTATTGGTTGCAGAAGAACCTGCGAAAAACCGGCACCACGCTCTTTTTTTAGCCTTTCGTATATCATACGCTCATGGGCTGCATGTTTATCTATGATAACTATTTCTTTATCATTTTTCTCAACCAATATGTATGTTTTAAAAGCTTCTCCTATAAACACAAGCTTGTTTTTGGGCTGTTCATAAAAAGTTTCAGGCTCAGCATTTTCAGCTATTTCTATTTTTTTCTCGACTGTTTTGGGGACAAAATCGGGAATATTTATAGAGTTTTCAGAGGGCTTAACAGCTGAAACTATCGTTGTATCAATCGGTTGCTTTTTATCAAGAATCTCACCGATTTTATGTTCAACATTTTCCTGACGTTTGACAGACTCCTTCGAATATACATCCAAAGGATTTTTGTAATTGCTCACAGATGCCTTTAAATCAATAGGTTTTGTATTTTTTATAACTTCATCAAGCCTTGAAATCGGGTCAATATCCTTTTTCTTTTCCTTTACCGGAGCATTAAACGTACTTACAGGAGCAACAAATGGCTTAGACCTTTTAATTTCAGAAAAGGCATCGTCACGTTTAACGCCGTTAAAGGTGACAGATTTTCTTTCATCGTTATTATTCAAAGAGGTTTTTGTTGCATGATAAATTGCGTCGAATACCGGTCTTTCATTTATAAAACGGACTTCAATTTTTGAGGGATGAACATTAACGTCTATAGCTTCAAAAGGCACTGAAATATGTAATACACAGGCAGGAAATTTCCCAACCATTACGTTTCCTTTACACGCCTCTTCCATCGCCGCCATAGCTGTAACAGACTTTACATATCGTCCGTTAATAAAGAAGTTCTGCATACTGCGGTTAGGTCTTGCGTTAACAGGCTTTGAAATATATCCCTGAACTTTAATTCCGTTAAGTTCATAGTTAACAGGAATAAGTCCTGCTGCAAAATCACGTCCGTAGACCGAATAAATTGCAGATTTAATCTTTCCGTCACCGGAAGTATTGAGAACTCTTCTTCCATCGCGAATAAATGTGAAAGCTACTTCAGGATGAGATAATGCTACCTTGTCTATTACATTCGCAACAGCATTTCCTTCTGCCCTATCTTTTTTTAAAAACTTCATTCTCGCAGGGATATTATAAAATAAATCTCTTACGATAATTGTTGTTCCGATTGGACAACCGGCATCATCAAGAGAAATTTCCTCTCCGCCATTTATTTCGTATGATGTGCCAATTTCCTCACTTTTATGTCTTGATAAAAGCTGAAGTTTTGAAACTGACGAAATTGACGAAAGTGCCTCGCCTCTAAATCCCAGAGTTGAAATACTGTCAAGGTCGTTTTGTATTTTAATTTTACTTGTCGCATGCGGCAAAAATGCGAGTTTTACGTCGTCTCGCATAATACCACAGCCGTTATCGGTTACTCTCATAAATGTGATGCCACCATTTTGGATTTCGACTGTAACATCCGTAGCTCCGGCATCTATTGAATTTTCAATCATTTCTTTTATAGCAGACGCAGGTCTTTCAACAACTTCGCCTGCTGCTATAAGTTCGGCTACGTGTTTGTCAAGTACATTGATGACACCCATTTATTTCACCACCTAAATCATATTTTTTAATTCATAAAGCAAATTCATTGCCTCAATCGGCGTAAGAGTATTAATATCTACATTTTTAAGTTTTTCAGCAACAACAGAGTCAACACTGGGAAGTAAGCTGAGTTGTTGAATATCCTGAGCGGATTTTTTAGGCTTATCAATAATATCTTTCTTGTTATCTGTACTTTCAAGCTCAGCCAAAATCTCTTTTGCTCTGTTAATTATATATTCGGGAACACCGGCAAGCTTTGCAACCTCTATTCCGTAACTGTCGTCCGCTCCTCCCGAAACAATTCTTCTTAAAAAGGTTATTTCGTCACCCTTTTTCTTTACGGCAATATTGTAGTTATTAACTCCCTCAATTATCTGCTCCATAACGGTAAGCTCATGATAATGAGTTGCAAATAAGGCTTTGGCACCGAGTTTATTTTTATCTGCAACATATTCTAAAACTGCTCTCGCAATACTCATTCCATCAAAGGTAGATGTACCTCTGCCGATTTCATCAAGTATCAAAAGGGATTTTGAAGTTGCATTTGTAACGATATTCGCAACTTCACTCATTTCAACCATAAAGGTTGACTGACCTGAGGCTAAATCGTCCGACGCTCCAACACGAGTAAATATGCTGTCTACGACACCTACTTCGGCAGACGACGCAGGAACAAAGCTACCTATCTGTGCCATAAGCACAATTAAAGCAACCTGACGCATATATGTGGATTTTCCTGCCATATTAGGACCTGTTATAATAGCAACTCTGTTAGCCTGACAATTTAAGTAAACGTCATTCGGGACGAACGGAGCACCCTTTAAAAGTTGTTCAACAACAGGATGTCGGCTGTCTTTTAGAATAATATTATCACTTAGATTAACATCAGGACGAACGTAACGATTGTCCGAAGCTACGTTTGCAAGAGAATTTAAAACGTCTAAAGTCGAAATTGCTGTAGCTGTACTTTGAATACGTTCAAGCTGAGATGCTACCTTTTTACGTATATCGTCAAAAATCTGATATTCAAGTGCAACTGCTTTATCCTTAGCACCTAAAATTCTACCCTCAACAGTTTTAAGCTCCTGAGTTATGTAACGTTCGCAGTTCGTTAAAGTTTGCTTGCGGATATAGGTTTCGGGAACCATATCCTTATATGAATTTGTGACCTCAATATAATATCCGAAAACACGGTTAAAACCTATTTTCAGCGTTCTTATA
>JAFLSL010000079.1 GCA_022510985.1 Ruminococcus sp.
TTAGATAATTTGAGTGATGAACTACTCCCATTCGGTCGGTTTCATAATATCTGACCCTACGCTTATAGGAAAACATAATTTCATCTCCATATTTGTTAGCTAACGTCTTTATTATAATTTGAATATTTTAATTTTACAATACATCAGTCAATGCAAAAACTCGTAAAAACAAATAAGCTTATGCAATTTCTGCATAAGCTTTTCTTTTAATATATAAACGATAAAATTACCTATTATTCAGTTATTGTTCCGCCGCCGACTACAACGTCTCCGTCATACATAACTACAGCCTGACCTTTACAAATTGCCCTCTGAGGCTCGTCGAACACAATATGAATTCTATCCTTGCCGACCTGAGTTACCGTAGCACTTTGCTCCTTTTGATTATATCTCACCTTTGCTTTAATTCTCATCGGCTCGGTGATTTTATCGCAGGTTATAAGGTTCAACTCATCAGCGTAAAGCTCGCTTGTAAACAAGTCTTCATTGCTTGATAAGATAACCTTGTTGTTTTCTAAATCCTTTTCGCAAACATACATTGGTTCGGGCAAAGCAAGCCCTAACCCTTTTCTCTGGCCGATAGTGTAGCGGATAATTCCCTTGTGTTCTCCGAGAACATTTCCTTTTTTATCTACAAAGTCGCCTTTTTCGTATTTCTTTCCTGTGTAATTTTCAATGAATTCAGCATATTTTCCGTTAGGAACAAAGCAAATATCCTGACTGTCGTGTTTTTTGGCATTTATAAATCCGTTAGCCTCGGCGATTTTTCTTACCTCAGTTTTGTTCATATTTCCGAGCGGAAAAAGCGTGTGAGCTAATTGGTCTTGTGTTAAAGAATACAGCACATAGCTTTGATCCTTAGTGTCATCAACCGCTTTTTTCAGGATAAAGCGTCCGAGCGTTTCGTCGTATTCGATTCGAGCATAGTGTCCCGTTACGACATAATCCATCTCAAGTTCTTTCATCCTGTGCATAAGGTGTTCAAATTTAATGAATTTATTGCAGTCGATACACGGGTTAGGCGTAGAGCCGTTTTCATAAGCTTTGATAAAACGTGAGATAACCTTTTCGTTAAAGCTGTCGCGGAAATTGAAAACATAGTAGGGGATACCGAGCTTGTTGCAAACAGCTCTGGCGTCGGCAATGTCGTCAAGCGAACAGCAGGTATTTGATTTTTTTATGCCGACGTCCTCGTTGTCGTATAACTTCATTGTTATACCCACCGACTCATATCCGGCTTCTTTAATTAAAAGAGAGGCGACTGAACTGTCCACGCCGCCACTCATAGCTATCAATGCTTTTTTCATTTTTATCCCAATCTTATCATTTCGTCAATACATTTCTTAGCGTCTGTAATTGTTTTGTCGTCAAGTAAAATCTCCTCGCCGGCAACGCCCTTTACGCAGTTGTAAAGGTCAACAAGAGTTGTAGCCTTCATATTAGGACAAATAAGCTTTAGGGTGAGATAGTGGAATTTTTTATCAGGGCACATATACTGTAAATGTTCTGAAATACTGATTTCCGTACCGATAATGAATTCCTTTTTATCCGATTTTACAGCGTAATCCATAATGCCTGAGGTTGAGCCGACATAATCCGCAAGTGCTACAACGTCGGGAGTACATTCCGGATGAACGAGAAGTTCCGCATTCGGGTAAAGTTCCTTGGCTTTCTTAACGTCATCTGTGTTGACGCAGGCGTGAATCGGACAACCGCCCGACAGAAGTTTAAAATTCTTTTCGGGGATTTGCTTTGCAACATAGTCTCCGAGATTGCAGTCGGGAATAAAGAGGATATTGTCGTTATCAATTTTTTTGCAAATTTCGACTGCTGATGAAGAAGTAACGCAAACATCGCAAATTGTTTTTAAATCTGCAGTTGTATTTATGTAAGCGACTACTGTGTAGTCGGGGTACATTTTCTTAATTTGAGAGATAAGTTGCTTGTCCATCTGATCCGCCATCGAACAGCCCGCTCCGGGATTAGGGAGATATATGTGCTTTTGAGGAGCAAGAATTTTGCAGGTTTCCGCCATAAAGCGGACTCCGCTCATAATAATGTTATTGTTCGGTGCTTTGCTTGCGTCCACGGAAAGCTTATATGAATCTCCGGTATAATCTGCAACTTCAAGAATCTCTCTTGCCTGATAGCTGTGTGCAAGTATGCAAATATCCTTTTCTTT
Organism: Ruminococcus sp.; assembly: GCA_022510985.1. Taxonomy (GTDB): domain Bacteria; phylum Bacillota; class Clostridia; order Oscillospirales; family Acutalibacteraceae; genus Ruminococcoides. Next base: position 2,183 of record JAFLSL010000079.1, read on the forward strand.
TTTTAGTTTGATAATTTCGCTTTGAATTTCTGAAATTGTCATAAACTCACCCCGAATCCTAAATATATTCTATTATACAGTTAATCAATAGGTTTTTCAAGAGTTTTAAATTTTTTATAAAATTTTACCTAATTTACTATTTACTTTTTAAAATTAATGTGTTATAATCCAATTGTATTTATATGTATGATTATAAGAAAATATATATTTTGTTGGAGGAATGTTTTATGAAAAAGACCTTATCCTTACTCGTTGCAGCAATTATTTTGGTTTTATCGGCTATGCCTGCTTTTGCGGTTGTAAGCCCGACAGCAAGCAAAGAATATAAGGTAATTATGCATAACCCTAACGGTGGTTCGGGTAGCTATACCACTAAGACCGATAAGGACGGCAAGCACGCTACATTAACAGCTCATCCTAAGAATGGTTACGAATTTTCTAAATGGGTAATAGAGGGCGACTATGTTCTTGAAGACGGAGAATTAACTGATGATGTTATTTCTGTTCTTTTAAATAGCGACATTCATGTTTATCCTCAGTTCAAGAAGATTGGTTCGAAAAGTTCAGAAACAGGCTCTAAGATAACAGTAAGCCAGAACACTTCTTCAACTTCTCCGAAAACAGGCGATAATACTATCTATTTTGCAATTGCTCTTATAGCTGCAGCAGTTTTAGCATTCGGTGCTGTAGGAGTTAAGCTCGCTGTTTCTAAGAAATAATTAATATAAATTTTCAGCCTCCGCTTAATGCGGAGGCTTTTTACTTTATAGGAAACTTCTCCGTAACGAACAGCATAACTTGACCTGAATTAGGTTTAAAACGAAAATTTTATCAGACTCCTATAAAGCAAAAAATAATTTGTATTCTCCGCTCAGTTTTGCTTTGCAGAACGAGCGATGAGTGAAAAAAAGCGTACTTTGCACGCTTTTTTACTGTTGACACTTTACTTTATTGATACTATAATTATATATGAATTAATGTGTTTAGGAAAGATTGTATGAAAAAGAATAGTCGAGCAAAAATTATTGTCATACTGATAATATTTATACTTCTTATTATTCTGGGAATTTTAGGTTTTTTATTATACAATGTTTATAATAATTACATTGCTCAAAATGATTATAAACAGCTCAGCTCTTCTGTAGCTTTGACTGAAGAAACAAACACAACAAATAAATTGCCTAAAAACCCGATTGATTTCAAATCATTAAAAAAGCGTAATTCCGAGATTTTCGCGTGGATTCGTATTCCTGATACTAACATTGATTATCCCGTTTTACAAAGCAAAAAATCGGACGACTTTTATCTTCATAGGGATATTAACGGTGAATATAAATACGCAGGTTCGATTTATATAGAGTATTGCAACAGCACTGAGCTTGACGACAGGGTAACCGTTATGTACGGGCATAATATGCAAAACGGCTCTATGTTTGCAAATCTTCATAAATTTGAGGACTTTTCATTTTTTAAAAAGCATCGTTATTTTTATGTTTACACACCTACCAGAAAGCTGACTTATGAGGTTGTATCCGCACATAATTATGATAGCAAGCATATTATGAACTCATATAATTTTGCGGAAAATAAGGTCTTTAAAAATTATCTTGAGTTTATTCAGAATCCACGTTCAATAGTTAGAAACGTAAGGGAAAAGCTTAATCATAAGCTAACCGTTGACGATAGAATTTTAACATTAAGCACCTGCCTAAATTCAGGTGACGGAAGGTATCTTTTACAGGGGGTATTAGTAAAGGATGAGTTTACAAGATAACACAAGTAATCATAATCGTAGACCTAGGCTTAATGACGATGATTCATTTCTTGTGAATTTTCAGGACAGTGAGGAATACGAAAGAATAACAGGGCAGAAGTCTTCTATAGAGGAAAGTGAGACAGAAAGGGCTGCTAAGCTTAGAGAGGCTATGGAAAAGAAGAATTCCAACGCGTATGATGATTTGGACGATTTTATTTACAATGTCGAAAGACGTCATCATTCCTCAGGCAGACATCACCACCACCGTCACAGTGGATTTTTAGGTCTTTCTTCGAGTCATTACGGTAAGGTTAAAAAGAAAAAATATAAACGCCGCCGCGACAAAAAACGTCTTAAACGTTGGCAAAAGGTATGTATCGGAATAATATCCACAATCCTGGCTCTGATAATTGCCGCGGTTTCCGCTTTATTTGTAATGATAAATGTCGGAAAATCCTCTTTGATTGATAACAGCGGACTGAATATTAATGTTCCGAAAACTGCCGAAACAAGCGACAACGGTGATACTATTATCTATAACGGTGTAAAATATAAATATAATGAGAATATAACAAGTATCCTCTGTATGGGTGTTGATAAGACCAGCATAGCTGGCTTGGACGAAGACATCGGAGAAGGCGGAGACGCTGACTCAATCTTCGTTATAACTATGGATATTTCAAACGGTACAACAAAGCTTATCAATATCTCTCGAGATACTATGACGGATATCGGCATTTATTCACCGAGCGGAGAATATATTGAGGAAAGAAAATCACAGCTTGCCCTCGCTTACGCTTACGGAGACGGACGAGATACAAGCTGTCACAACGAGCTGGTTGCAGTCAGACGTCTGTTTTATAATGTTCCGATAAATTCCTACCTGTCACTCGATATGCAGGGAATAAGTGCAATAAACGATTCCATGGGCGGAATTACTGTCGTGTCTCCCGAAACAATAGGTAGATTTAAGCAGGGAGAAACCTATACGCTTATGGGAAATGATTCGAAGTCTTTTGTAAGAAAGAGAAGTCACGCAACAGTCGAGGGCAACAGTCTTCGTATGCAGCGTCAAAAAGTATATCTCGAAAGCTTTGCGTCAACTCTCATATCTAAAACAAAATCAGATCTCTCAACTCCGGTAAAGATTTTTAATGCGTCATCGCCGTATATATGCACAAATATAGACGCGTCAAAGGTAACCTTCCTCGCAACAAACGCAATCAGAGGTAATTATAAGTCATTTGAAATTGTAAATGTCCCGGGTAAAGTAAAACAGGGTAAAAAATACGCTGAATTTTACGTTGATGAAGATGAATTCTTTAAAATATTCCTCGATGTTTACTATACAGAGGTTGGCAAAACTACTGAATAAAAAGTCGGGAAGATAGGTTGATAATAAATAAACCGTCTTCCCGATTTTTATGTGTTCATCATTTTCGTAAGCAATTTAATACTTAACAAAACACCTCGAGTATGTTGTTGTAACATACTCGAGGTGTCTTACATAGCTGTTTTTTTACTGATAATCTGCTACATTAGCCCATTTCATAAGAAGCTCCTGCTCCTCGGGGATTTTCTTTACAGACTGTGATGCCGCAACAATCGGCATCCAATACTGTACAAGCTGTTTAGCAGTATCTGTTTTTTTGCAGTAAGTGCTCAGATACTTTTCAGCTAAATCTTCTAAAGAATTGCTTCCTAAATATACTTTTCCAATATATCTGACTGCACTATTATCTACTTTCCATTGTTCACCAAAATAATATGTGAAGCCCATGTAACAATATTGATGTTTGTAGAATGCAACATCTTGTAAATAT
>JAFLSL010000008.1 GCA_022510985.1 Ruminococcus sp.
GACGGAGCACATACAAGAATTTTATTAGGCTTAGTATTTACAAAGCTTTCAACATTAAGTCTGCCGGGTTTGTTCTCATAAGCGAGCTTTATCGGTACTTCCTTTTCGGGAAGGACAGAAAAATTAACAGTAACAGTTTCCTCACTCAGATTTATCATTCCATTTGAAATTTCTGAGCCTAAGCTGTCGTATAGCTTTATATCAAACTCAGAGGATTTATCCGCACGAATCTCTCCACCTATTGTCCCTTCGATTGCGGCTGACGCAATTTTAGAAACCTCAGAGCGTGGGCCGCTGACAGATATCTCGTCAGTCGAAAGAGCAACATCAGCGTGGTAGCCTTCTGCAACGGAATAAATAAGCTTGTTTTCAACTTTAAAGCTTGCCTCTTTGGAATAATCAACATAAACAGTAATTACAGAGGGCGAAGCTGTTGAAACAATTTCAAAGTTATCGCTACTATTTGCTTTTCTTGTGCTGAGCGAAAGTGCATAGGTTCCCGAGGTCGAAATTGAGCCGGCAGTCTGAGCAGATACAACAATATCGTCGCTCGAAATTGTGCCTAAGGTTACACGGTTACCTTTTACAGTTACCGACGCAGTTTGGTCATCTCCCGAGAAAATTTTAAGACCGTTGTTGACAGCCTCATCGGACAAGTTGATTTGAATCGGAATATTGCTTATGACTGTATCGGATTCATTTGTGTTACTCAAACTCATAATTACCCAAACAGAAATAGCTATAAGCAAGGATAACACCAATAGAAATTTATTATTTCTGAAAAGTCTTGACGGGCTGAAACCACGTTTATTCTTCATCTTTATTCTCCTTTCTTTTCGAGGAAAACTTTGATGAATTCTTAACATAAACCTTGGTATCATCTAAAAGAAGATTTTCAAGATGTGAAATAAGCGTTTCACGATTAAAGTCCCTTTGAAGTTGTCCATTAACAGCAACAGAAATATTTCCGGTTTCCTCACTGACTATGACAATAGCGGCGTCTGAAACCTCGCTCATTCCGAGAGCGGCACGATGACGCGTACCGAGATTAATATCAACATTTTTGTTATCTGTAAGCGGAAGAATACAACCTGCAGCATATATTTTTCCGTTTCGGATAATGGTTGCACCGTCGTGAAGTGGAGCTTTATTGAAAAAGATATTTCCAAGCAAAGCTACCGACGGAACACTATCAAGAATAGTGCCTGTATCTGCAATATCGGAAAGTTTTATATCGCGTTCAAATACAATAAGAGCACCTGTTTTTGAGCTTGAGAAAACTGTCGCTGCGTCAGCTACATTAATAATAGACTTTTTAATAGCCTTAACTTCCTTGTCGGTCTTGTTCTTATTAAATATAAAAGAAAGATAACGCTTTCCGAGATTACTTTGACCAATTCTCTCAAGTGCCTTTCTGATTTCGGGCTGGAAAATAATTGCAATAATCAAAACAGAGAACTCAAAGAGAAGTCTCATCAAGTTTGTCATCATTGTTAAACCAAATAAAGACGAAACCAGATAAACCGCTAAAAGCACAACAACTCCCTTTAAAAGTTGTTCTGCACGAGTTTCTCTTACAAGTTTAAAGAGGCTGAATATGATAAATGTAATCGCAATAATATCGACAACGTCTTTTATTTGAATTGTTCGAAACACTGCGAGAATATTATTAAATACTTCTAATAATATGTTCATATTAACCTCCTTGTATAAATTAACAGGTTAATTATACCATAAACCCGTAGCTTATTCAAGAGATTATTTTATATTATAAACCGCATTAATAAGTGAATTAATATCGTTTCTTGTCGTAAATACTGACGGTACAACTCGAACCGTACCAATATCAAAGGTATCAAACGCTTTATGTGCAAGCGGTGCACAATGAAGTCCTGCTCTTGTAGCAATATTATATTTTTCGCTTAAAATACTTGAAACTGTTTCGCAATCTATACCATCTATATTAAAAGATAAGACAGGTGCGTAGTAGTTCATATCAGGCTCGTTTGTATATAATTTTACCTTTTTAATTGATTTAAGACAGTTGTAGGCGTGTTTAATATGATTTATTTCATTGTGATAAATTTTAAGAGAACCATACCTATTTACAAAATCAATACCGCTTTTCAATCCTACTATTCCTGAGAAATTTGCTGTTCCGCTCTCAAATTTATCGGGCAAAATATCAGGTTGATACAGATTATTCGAGTTACTGCCTGTTCCTCCTTCTATAAGACTATCGGGAACATTGTTACAATTAAAAATCAAAACTCCGGTACCCATCGGAGCGTAAAGTCCTTTATGCCCTGCTACGCATAAATAATCAATGGATGAATCGGATAAATCTATCGGAATAATACCGGCAGCCTGTGCGGCATCTACGCACGTCAAAATCCCATACTGATGACACATAGCACATATTCTTTCGATTGGAAGTTTTATGCCGAACACATTGGACGCGTAGGTGCAGACTAATAACTTTGTGTTTTCCTGAATTGCGTTTCTGAAATTATTTAGAGTTTGTTCGTTGTCACCTTCTACCACTTTGGCAACAGTGTATGTTATATTATTTTTAGATTTCAGCTTTTCAATGGGACGTGACACGGCATTATGTTCAAGCGATGATATTATAATATGGTCTCCGCTTTTAACAAGTCCTTTTATTACAAAATTTAACGCCTCGGTACAATTATGGGTGAATACTACATTTGACGGATCAGATAGAGTAAAAAAATCGGCTACTGCTTTTCTTGCGTTATAAACCATTTCGGATGCTTTTATCGCAAGCTTATGTCCACCGCGGCCGGGATTAGCACTGAAATTTCTGAGGGCGAGGTTTACTGAATTTATTACTGATTGAGGTTTTGGGAAAGTTGTGGCTCCATTATCTAAATAAATCATATTGCTCGTCCTGAAACTTTTATATTATTTTTTCTTAAAATCTCAACAGCACGTGAGATGTTATTATTATTTATAGAAAGTCCATAGCTGCAGGAATGTTCGCCCTTTCCTGCAGGTATTCGCTGTATATTTGCTTTTATACCGTTTGACCTCAAAATATCTCTTGCTCTCATAGCCTGAGTTACAGAGTTCAATTTAACTAAGTTGTCCATTTCTTTCACCTCATTTAATAACAGAATATGCTGAAAAAAATATAAGGTGCAAGCTTAAAAAACAGCGTGCTGCCAAGGCAACACGCTGTTTTTTAATATTTAATTTACTTTAATTTATCAGCAAGCATTTGGCTCATATTATACATACCGGCTGGCTTACCTTTTATAAAAATCGCGGCATTAACCGCACCCGTTGCGAAAAGCTCCTTAGACTGTGACTGATGAGAAATTGTTACAACCTCATCATGTCCCGCAAATATAACATCATGTTCTCCAACGATTGTTCCGCCTCTTATTGCGTGAATACCGATTTCATTTTTTGAGCGTTTGCGACGGTATGCGTGGCGGTCGTATACATATTGAGGCTCTTTTTCAAGTTCCTCACAAATCCCGTCAGCTATCATAAGTGCCGTACCCGAAGGAGCATCAACCTTTTGGTTGTGATGCTTTTCAATAATTTCAATATCAAAATCGTTTCCAAGCACCTTTGTTGCTTGTTTGGCAAGCTCAATTAAAAGATTAACACCGAGTGACATATTGCCTGAATAGAACACTGCAACTTCCTTGGATGCGGACTTAATCTTTTCAACTTGTTCAGGAGAATAACCTGTTGTACAAATTATTGCAGGAATTTTTTTATCGAGCAAATAATCGAGAAGTGAATTTAGTGACGCAGGGTTTGAAAAATCTATTACTACATCGGCGGCTTCTTTAATATCTGAAAAATCTTTGTAGGTTGGAAAACTGTAATCGTTTTCGCCGAAAGCGTCAACACCGCACACGATTTGGCAGTTGTCGTTAGCGGAAACAGACTCAACCACAACGTGTCCCATTTTTCCGTTACATCCACATAAAATTATATTAGTCATTTTAACGTCCCCTTTTAAGGAAAAGAGGCAAAAGATTACCAATTGCCCCTTTAGTTTAAGTATTTTATTTACTGTATTTGTTGATTAAATCGTACTTTGTTAAGCAGTCTTTGAGGTTGTGATAAGCCGCTGTGTTCATAGGAACAAGAGGTAATCTGCATTCGCCCGCGTTAAAACCGAAAAGGTTCATTGCAGTCTTAACAGGAATCGGGTTAACGTCACTGAACATAATATTCATAAGCTCAAGATAATGGAAATGGAGCTTTCTTGCACCTGCAAAGTCATTATCAAGGCAAAGCTGGCAGATATCGTGCATTTCCTGAGGGCAGATATTAGCAAATACCGAAATTACACCGAGTGCACCGAGCGACATAAACGGAACAGTCTGGTCGTCATTACCTGAATAAACATCAAGATTGTCACCGCAAAGTGAACGAATTAATGCAACCTGAGAAATATCGCCGCTCGCTTCTTTACATGCTACGATGTTAGGATGTTTGCAAAGCTCGGCATAAGTTTCGGGCTTAATATTGCATCCTGTACGTGACGGAACATTATAAAGAATAATCGGAATGTTAACAGAATCAGCAATAGTGTTAAAATGCTTTATAAGTCCCTGCTGAGAAGTTTTGTTGTAGTAAGGTGTTACACATAAGAGTGCGTCTACACCTGATTTTTCAGCCTCTCTAGAAAGCTTTATAGCTGTATTTGTATCATTACTTCCTGTACCGCCGATTACAACAGTGCGATGGTTTACCTTTTCAGCAGCGAATCTTAAAACTTCGCTATGCTCCTCTTCGGAAAGAGTAGCCGCCTCTCCTGTTGTACCGCAAACAATAATGGCATCGGTACCATTGTTAATATGAAACTCTAAAAGCTCCTCCAAAGCATCATAGTTAACTGTTAAGTCGTCGTTCATCGGTGTTATAAGTGCAACACCTGAACCTGTGAAAATTGGCCTTTTCATATTTACCTCCAAATCAAATATATCAGTCAATATAACCCTCTGCACAAAGCAGTTCAGCTAAAAGTACAGCTCCTCCTGCTGCACCGCGAAGGGTGTTGTGTGACATACATACAAATTTCAAATCATATTGTGTATCTTCTCTTAAACGTCCTACTGAGATTGCCATACCGCCCTCAATCTCTCTTGAAGATTTAATCTGCGGCTGGTCGGGTTCTGTGAAATAATGCAAGAACTGCTTAGGAGCACTGGGTAATTTAAGTTCTTGTGCTCTGCCCTCGTAGGACTGCCAGGTATTGATAACCTCGTCAACGGACGGAGCGTCATCCTTAAATGACATAAAAACAGCAGCTGTGTGTCCGTCAGATACAGGAACTCTAAGGCACTGTGATGTGATAGAGATATCGTTATTATCAACAATTTCGCCGTTTTCGATTGTACCCCAAATCTTAAGAGGTTCTTTCTCGGATTTTTCTTCTTCGCCACCGATATACGGAATAAGGTTATCTACCATCTCGGGCCATGTTTCAAATGTTTTGCCTGCACCTGAAATTGCCTGATACGTACAAGCGAGAACTTTATTAACTCCGAATTTTTTAAGCGGATGGATAGCGGGAACATAGCTTTGGAGAGAGCAGTTAGATTTAACTGCTACAAAGCCTTTTTTAGTACCAAGACGCTTTCTCTGAGCTTCAATTATCTTAATATGTTCATCGTTAATCTCGGGAATTACCATAGGTACATCGGGGGTAAAACGATGAGCAGAGTTGTTAGAAACGATAGGACATTCAGCCTTTGCGTATGCCTCTTCCAAAGCTCTGATCTCGTCTTTAGGCATATTTACAGCACAGAAACAAAAATCAACATCCTTAACAACTTCATCGATATCAGCAGCATCGAGAATTGTCATATTCTTAACCTGCTCGGGCATAGGCTCACAAAGGAGCCAACGGTTTTCCATAAGCTCGCCGTATTTTTTGCCGGCACTTCTTGAGCTTGCAGCTAAGGTAGTTATATTAAACCAAGGGTGTTTATCGAGTAAGAAAAGAAATCTTTGACCTACCATTCCTGTAGCACCTATTATTCCAACATTATACTTTTTCATTTTGATCCTCCACAATATTACAATTTTTTAAAAATAGTTGTAACTTTAAACAAAATAAGCTATTATATACAAGTACCTAAGCTAAACCATATCTACCCTATAATATACCATTATAAGGATTTAATGTCAATTATAATTCAAAATTTTATTTGAAAGGGATAATATGAAAACAAGCGATTTTTTCTATGAGCTACCAAAGGAGCTTATTGCTCAGACACCTGTCCAACCGAGAGATTCATCAAAATTACTTGTACTTGGCAGAAATAACGGTGAAATAGAACATAAACATTTTTATGATATTATAGATTACCTTGAAGAAGGTGATTGCCTTATTGCGAATGATTCAAGAGTTTTGCCCGCGAGAATTTTCGGTGTAAAGGAAGAAACGGGTGCGAAAGTTGAATTTCTACTATTAAGGCAAATCAGCGGTAACAAATGGGAAACCTTATGTAAACCCGCTAAAAAAGCCAAAGTCGGAACGAGATTTGATTTTGAAAACGGACTTCTTAAGGCAACTATCGTTGAAGCAAAGGAAGACGGAAACAGGATTGTTGACTTTGAGTGCGATGAAAACTTTTTTGCTACTCTTGATAAAATCGGACAAATGCCCCTTCCCCCTTATATTACTGAAAAACTTGAGGATAAAGAAAGATATCAGACGGTTTATTCAAACGAACTCGGTTCTGCTGCGGCACCAACTGCAGGACTTCATTTTACAACCGAGCTTATGGATAAAATTAAGGCTAAGGGAGTTAAAATTGCTTACGTCACTCTCCACGTTGGACTGGGAACGTTCAGACCCGTTAAGGTCGATGATGTTACGAAACATAAAATGCACAGCGAACATTACGAAATCCCCGAAGAGACAGCCAAGATTATTAAAGAAACGAAGGCTTTAGGCAAAAGAGTTATCGCAATCGGAACGACCTCTTGCAGAACATTGGAAAGCGTTTCTTCAACCTTTGGAGAAATAAAAGCATGCGACGGCTGGACTGATATTTTCATTTATCCGGGATATGAATTCAAGGTTTTAGACGGACTTATCACAAACTTTCATTTACCTGAAAGCACACTGATTATGCTTGTTTCGGCATTTGCGGGCTATGATAATATTATGAACGCCTACAAAACGGCTGTTGATGAAAAATACAGATTCTTTTCATTCGGCGACGCAATGGCAATTTTATAGGAGACATTATGTTTGAGATTATAAAAAAACAAGGCAATGCACGCAGAGGAACGATTAACACCGTTCACGGAAAAGTTCAAACACCTGCGTTTATGAATGTTGCAACCTGTGGTGCAATTAAAGGTGCACTTTCTGCACTTGACCTCAAGGACGTAAAGTGTCAAATTATGCTCAGTAACACTTACCATTTGCATCTTAGACCGGGTGATGAAAATGTAAAAAAAATGGGCGGACTTCACAAATTCACAAAATGGGACGGTCCTATACTTACCGACAGCGGCGGTTTTCAGGTGTTTTCACTCGCTAAGCTTAGAAATATAAGCGAGGACGGCGTAACTTTTAACTCGCATATTGACGGTCACAAAATTTTTATGTCACCAGAAGCGAGTATGCAGATTCAGTCAAATTTAGGTTCAACTATTGCAATGGCGTTTGACGAATGTGTTGAAAATCCATCACCCTACGATTACACTAAAAAATCCGCACAGCTTACCGCACGTTGGCTCAAACGCTGCAAAACTGAAATTGATCGCCTTAACAGCCTTGATGATACCATCAATAAAAACCAAATGCTGTTCGGAATAAATCAGGGCGGTATATACAAGGACTTACGCGTTGAACATATGAAAACTATTGCCGATATGGATTTGTCCGGATATGCAATCGGTGGACTTGCTGTCGGAGAGGAAACCGAAGTAATGTATGAGATTATCGACGAGGTTATCCCCTTTATGCCTAAAGATAAACCGAGATACCTTATGGGAGTTGGTACTCCTGTTAATATTATCGAAGCAGTTCACAGAGGCGTTGATATGTTCGACTGCGTTATGCCGAGCAGAAATGCACGCCACGGTCACTTATTCACATGGAGCGGTATAAGAAATATTTGGAACGCTAAATACGAACTGGACGAGAGTCCGATTGACGAAGAATGCAGTTGTCCTGTGTGCAGAAATTTCAGCAGAGCCTATATAAGACATCTGATGAAAGCAGGAGAAATGCTCGGTATGCGATTATGCGTTACCCATAATCTTTATTTCTATAATACTCTTATGGAAAGAATTCGTGAAGAACTTGATAAAGATAATTTCGAGAGATTTTACAGTACATACAGAGAAATTTTAGGCAATAGAATATAACCTGAGATATAAAATAGGTGAAATGTTCATCTTACAACAAAGAAAATTCTTGCAAGATATGGAAAAATCTGTTATACTAGCCTATGTATTTAAAAAGAAAGGAAAATAAATATGAATAACTTACCTGTATTAGACGCAGCCCAGGCTGCCGCACAGCAAGGCGGAGGAAATCAATTCTTCGTAATGATTATAATTTACGTTGCAATTTTTGCAGCCCTTTACTTCTTCTTAATCAGACCTAACTCAAAGAAAAAGAAAGAAGAGGCTGAGCTTAGAAACAATCTTGAAATCGGAGATGAGATTACAACAATCGGCGGTATCGTCGGCAGAGTTGTTGCAATAAAAGAGGACGAAGATTCTATTATAATCGAAACAGGCTCAGACAGAAATAAACTCAAAATGAAAAAATGGGCTATCTCAACTATCAATACTGTTAAGGAAAAACCTGAACAAAAAGAGGCTGAGAAAAAAGGATTTTTCGCAAAATTTAAAAAGAGTGAATAATTAAACTATCCCCTGAATATAATCTTTTAGGATTATATTCGGGGGAATTTTTATGAGAGCTGTAAACTCAAAATTTGATTCTATAAATAAGAAAGCAATTAAAAGCGTATTTTTCGGAGCCTTAGTCGGAACATTGATTACTATCATACTTACAATAATTTGTTCACTTGTAATTGTATCGACAGGAAAGCTACCCGACGGAGCTTTGGAATACATTTCATTGGGGCTTCTTGCTGTGGGTGGTTATATAGGCGGTTATATAGGCGGAAAAATTTACAAAAGTTCAGGACTTATAATAGGTCTTGTAACAGGATTTATAATGTTTTTTATAGTTTTAATTGCCGGCCTTAATTCATTTTCAGGTAGCTTTTCCCTATTAATTGTTTATAAAATTTTAGTTCTGCTTATATTTGCGTCACTCGGAGCAATTATCGGGGTTAATAAAAAAGAAAAAATTAAGTTCAAATAAAAAAATGCTGACTTCATTTAGAGGTCAGCATTTTTATATCTTCGGGTAATTCACTTTTTAAAATAACCTTTTCTTTTGTAATAGGATGAACAAAGCTTACCAAAGCACAATGAAGTGCCTGACGTTTTATAAGATTTAGCGAGCCTCCATACATATCATCACCGAGAAGAGGATGACCTACCGAGGAAAAATGGCATCTGATTTGATGAGTATGCCCTGTTTCAAGCTTAATTTCAAGCAAGGTGTAATCTTTGTAAAGTGAAACAGGCTTATAATGAGTAACGGATTTCAGTCCATCTTCAGAACAAGTACGCTGAATGGTATGACCTTCAAGCAGTTTAATCGGCTTATCTATCGTACCATCACTGTCTATTATACCCTCGCATACAGCAATATATCTTTTGTCAACTGTTTTAAAAAGACTTGAAGCGGTAAAGCGGTCCTTTGCAACAACTACAATTCCCGATGTATCTTTATCGAGTCTGTTAATCGAACGGAATTTATATGTTTCGCCACGCTCTTTCTGTCTGTATGCCAAAAAATTGGCGAGCGTATCTTCCTGATGGATTTTTGTTGGATGAACAGGAACATTATCGGGTTTATCGAGTGCGATAATGTAATCGTCCTCAAACAAGATTTTCAAATCGCCCTTAACAGGTATTATTTCATTTTTATCTTCGGGAAGATTAAGAATAACAATATCTCCCGAATTTAAAATATCTATAGTTCTAAGAATTTTATTATCTCTTAAAATTCCGTCTTTTTCACGCTTTAAACGTGTTATCATACGAGCAGATACACCGCAATGCTTTCTTAAAAAAGTATTTACCGAAGCTTTATCACATTCAATAGGCACAGTAAATCTCAGACTTTTAGAGGACATAGCTGTTCACCATAGAATAAATCATAAACTGAAGAACAATTATCAGAGGTATTCCGAGCATAAATTTAACTTTCTGAGTTTTATGACGGATAATCTGCATAGTAATGTACATTGAAACACTTCCGCCTAAAGCAGAAATCAGAATTAAAGTAGATTCTTTAACTCTCCAATTGCCTTTAATTGCACAGTGTTTATCGTATGCAGTTACAACTATCGAAACAAGATTTATTATAGCAAGATAAAATAAAAAAATAGGATTCATAAATAAACTCCGAGGGATGGTAAAATGAAAATTAAAAATAAAATTCCGCTATTTCTTAGCATCACAGCACTTATATCAGTTATTGCGTTTTCGAGTTCAAATAATATAACACCAAGCGAAACTGTAAAAAAAGAGAATAAAGCAGTTAAGACAAGTAACACTGAAATAGAAAGTGAAATGCGTGGAGTTTGGGTTACATATATGGATCTTGATATGCAGGAAACTGACCTGAGCTACAAAAGCTTTAAGAAGAAATTTAAGGAAATCGCTGATAAATCCAAGAAAGATAAATTTAATACATTAATCGTTCAGGTAAGACCTTTTTCCGATGCACTTTACGACTCGTCATACTATCCGTATTCCCACATTATTTCAGGAACTCAGGGCAAAAATCCGGGGTATGACCCACTTAAATATATGTGTGCATACTCACATAAAATCGGGCTTAAAATTCACGCGTGGATTAACCCATATAGAGTAAGAAGTTCGAGGGAACTAAGGCTTTCAGAAAATAATCCATATAAAAACAACAAACAGCTCGGAGTAAAAGTCGGCGACGGAATTTATTATAATCCGGCACTTTCAGGTGTTCGAAAGCTTATTGAAAACGGAATAAGAGAAATTGTAAATAATTATGATGTTGATGGAATTCAATTTGACGATTATTTTTATCCCACATCAAAAGAAAGCTTTGACAAAAAGCAGTATAAAAAATATTGCGATAATGTTGGATTAGAGAACGCTATGTCTCTTGAAGAGTGGAGAATTGCAAATGTTAACATCTTAATTGCAGAATGTTATACGATAGTTCACAATAACCAAAAAAATATTGTTTTCGGTATATCTCCGCAAGGTAATATCGAAAATGATTACGAAATGTATGCTGATGTCAAAAGTTGGTGTGAAAAATCAGGATACATAGACTATATTTGTCCTCAACTTTACTACAGTTTAGACAATCCTGCCCTAACTTTCGAAAGAGCTCTTAAGAATTGGACTTCGCTCAACTATAACGACAACGTTACATTATATATCGGAATTGCGGGATATAAAACGGGTACTGATCTTGACGGCGGAACATGGTCATATTCCGACAAAATTCTTCAGGAAGAAGTAAAGTTAATAAGAAAAAGAAATATAAAAGGGTTTATGTTTTACAGCTTTGCGAATTTAGAGAGCAAGAAAGCCGCAAAAGAAGTTAGCAATCTTGTTGAAATTTTAGATTAATTCTCCTATACAGAAATCGTCATCAGATTTTATGATTTTTACATTAACAATTTCACCGGTCAATTCTTCATCACAATAAATACGAACAGGGGTATAATTCATTGTATAGCCTTCATAATACTCGTTATTTCTTAGCCTTTCGACTAAAACGCCCTCTACCCTGCCGACTTGTGATTTTAAAAACTCAAGGCGAAGATTATCCGTCGCTTCAATCATAATTTTACTGCGTTCATCTTTAATCTTACTCGGTATTTGGTTGTCCATTTTATCGGCAACAGTGCCTTTTCTCTGTGAGTAAGGGAAAACATGTGTTTTTGAAAAGCCGACTTTCTTTACAAAATCGAGACTTTCGTTGAATTCTTCATCCGTTTCACCTGCAAATCCTACCATAACATCCGTTGTTATGGACGCATTATCAAAATTTGAACGCAGGTTATCAACGATTTGCATATACTCTTCGGTGTTATACTGACGTCGCATACGTTTTAAGGTTGCATTGCATCCGCTTTGCAGAGAAAGGTGAAAATGAGGACAAAATTTATCTTGCAATGAAAAGCGTTTGATAAGATTTTCGCTCATTGTTTCAGGCTCAAACGAGCCTAAACGGACACGTTTAATCTCATCAAATTCACAAGCTATATCCACCGCATCTGCTAAATCAAAATCTTCACCCTGACCGTAAGCTGAAAGATTTATACCAACAAGCACAATTTCTTTATAGCCGTTTAAGGCAAGCTTTTTAATCTCCTTGCGAAGTACTTCGGGAGTTTTACTGCGTACTCTTCCACGTGAATACGGAATTATGCAATAAGTGCAAAAACGGTTACAACCATCCTCGATTTTAACAAAGGCTCTTGTATGTCCGTCAAAGTTATTAACGCTGATGTTTTCGTATTCTGCGTTTTTATTATCGTGGGTTTCAATACTGATAATTTGATTGCGATGAATTAGGAATTCGTTAATCTTCTCAATCAAATCAGCTCTGCGTTTGTTTCCGAGCACAATATCGCAGCCCTCAAAATCACTCACTCTATCAGGAAATGCCTGCGGCATACATCCTGTAAGAATAACAATTCCGTCGGGGTTATTACGGCGGACCTTATGGAGAATTTTTCTGTTTTTGGCGTCTGTTACAGCTGTTACCGTACAAGTATTTATTATCGTAATATCAGCTGTGTTTTTATCCTCTGAAGGTATGAATCCGTTCTGTCTTAAAAGCTCACTCATAAGCTGGGATTCGTATTGATTGACCTTACAACCGAGGGTTATTATATTAAAATCCATAATTTACTTCCCGATTTAATTTTGGCTGTATCAAAGTTTTTGCCTTGATACAGCCCATTTTAAAGTATAAATTTAAGAG
>JAFLSL010000080.1 GCA_022510985.1 Ruminococcus sp.
TAAAGGGACGCGAGTTCTCAGTCGGCGTTTTAGGCGATGAGGTTCTTCCGCCGATTGAGATTATCCCGACCACAGGCTTTTACGATTACAAAACAAAATATCAGGCAGGCTTAGCTATAGACGAATGTCCTGCAAAAATCACCGAAGAAGAGGACAAAATTCTTCGCCAAAGTGCATTAAATGCGTTTAAGGTTCTCCATCTGAATGCGTATGCACGCATCGACTTTATTCTCGATGAAAAGGGCGACGCGTACTGCCTGGAGGCAAACACTCTGCCGGGAATGACCCCGACAAGCCTTCTCCCGCAGGAAGCAGCTGCTGTCGGCATGGACTTCCCCGCTTTGTGCGAAAAAATAGTCGAGCTTTCTTTAAGTAAATAATGACTGCACTTTTGCAGTTGCAGGTGAAAAGATGAAACATTTTACGCTAAAACAGATAGCCGAGGCATGCGGCGGTACATATGTAGGCGATAAAAATTTAATAAACACTCCCATAAGCTCCGTCGAGCGTGACAGCAGAAACATCAAGAAAAATTCGCTTTTCCTCGCGATTAAGGGTGCACGCGTTGACGGTCACGATTTTATTGAAAAATGCTTTAGTGACGGTGCTGTGTGTGCAATTTGCGAAAAAGCTTTGGAAAAAGCAAGCAAACCGTACATTCTTGTTGACGATACCTTAAATGCCGTCAAAAAAATCGCGAAGGCTTACCGTATGCTTTTTGATATTCCGATTGTCGGAATAAGCGGAAGTGTCGGCAAAACCTCAACTAAAGAAATGATTGCCTCTGTACTCTCACAAAAATACAACGTCCACAAAACCGCGGGCAACCTCAACAACGAGTTGGGAGTTCCGCTCACTCTCTTCGGTATGGACGACAAAACCGAGGCGGCGGTTGTGGAAATGGGCATTTCCGACTTTGGCGAGATGTCGCGAATTTCCGAAATGGTACAGCCGACTGTCGAGGTAATTACCGTTATCGGCGACTGCCATCTTGAAAATCTCGGCGACCGCGACGGAGTTTTCAGGGCAAAAACCGAAATGTTTAAAAATCTTCGCAAGGGCGGAGTTGTAATTCTGAACGGCGATGACGACAAGCTATCTCAGGTCAAAGAGGTAGACGGCAACGCCCCGATTTTTTACGGAATAAATAACGGCTCCTACAAAGCTGAAAACATAGAAAACAACGGCGTTCTGGGTGTTAACGCGGACTTGCTTTTCGGCGGAAAACGCCTGGGCGTTACAATCCCCGCAATCGGCACATATATGGTATCGAATGCCCTCGCTGCTGCTGCGGTCGGCACATCGCTCGGACTTTCTGACGAAGAAATCAAGGCGGGAAT
Organism: Ruminococcus sp.; assembly: GCA_022510985.1. Classification (GTDB taxonomy): domain Bacteria; phylum Bacillota; class Clostridia; order Oscillospirales; family Acutalibacteraceae; genus Ruminococcoides. The sequence continues at coordinate 1,341 of JAFLSL010000080.1, forward strand.
TTCCGCATACAAAACTGTCGGCAGCCGAGCTAACCTTATTGACACAGGGAAAATTAAAATTATTGATGACTGCTACAACGCTAACCCGACTTCCACGAAGGCGTCAATCGACACTCTTTTAAATTTTGACGGAAGAAGGGTTGCCATTCTCGGCGATATGAAGGAACTGGGTGAAAACGAGCTTTCGCTCCACTTTGAGGTCGGGGAATACGCAAAAAAATGTGACGAGGTAATTGCAATCGGTCCGCTCTCAAAAGAACTCGCACAAGGTGCAGACGGCAAATACTTTGAAACAAAGGAAGATGCAATTAAAAAGCTTTCAGAGCTTATAACCGACGGTGACGTTGTGCTGGTAAAGGCAAGCCACAGTATGGAGTTTGAGAAAATCGTTGAGGAGCTTAAAAAGCTATGATACGCGGTGCGGTTTTTGATATGGACGGGCTGATGTTTGATACGGAAAATCTCACTTATAAGCTCCAAAAAGAGATTATGGAAAAAGATTTCGGTGTGGATTTCAGCTTGGAGCAGTACAAGCAAACAATCGGCAAACGCTTTGTTGAATTACCGCCGTTTTTTAAAAAACTATACGGCGATGATTTTGATTTTAACCGTTTTCACGAAAGCTGTCGAAACGCTTTTATAAGCTACACAGACGAATTCGGCGTTCCGATTAAGGACGGACTTTTCGAGCTTTTAGACGATTTAAAGGCAAAGAAAATAAAAATTGCCCTCGCAACCTCAACGAGCAGAAAAAGTGCTCTTCGAGCCTTAAAAATTGCGAAGGTTCTAGATTATTTTGACGAAATAGTCTGTGCCGACGACGTAGAAAACGGCAAGCCCGACCCCGAGCCGTTTTTAAAGGCGGCTGAAAAGCTGGGCGTTAAGCCAAGCGAATGCATTGCCCTCGAGGACAGTTTTAACGGTATTAAATCGGCATACAACGCAGGTCTAAACCCGATTATGGTTCCCGATTTAATCGAACCGACAGACGAAATCAGACAAATGTGTACCTCGGTTTTAAACAGCCTTAACGAACTGAAACTTTAAAAGATTTTCTATAAATTGAAACGGCACTCTTAAAGAGTGCCGTTTTTATGTTAATTATTTTTTTACGGTTATCTTACACTTAAGCTTCATACCGTTTGTTTTAACAGTAATAGTAGCCTTACCCTTTTTCTTAGCTTTAACTTTACCTTTTTTTGTTACTGTAGCAACCTTCTTATTTGATGATTTAAATTTTGCTTTTCCGACTTGTCCGTGAATTCCAATCTTAAAGGATTTTCCTTTTTTAAGGGTTTTCTTTTTCTCTAAGAGAGATGGATTACAAACCGTTATTTTCAAATATGCCGTAACTCCATTATTATGAGCATATAAATTAGCTGTTCCCCCCTTTTTCGCCTTTATTTTTACTTTAGTGTCGCTGATTTTTTTCACGATAAGCACACTAGGGTTAGAGGACCAAAAAGTTGTTTTTCCTTTTTTCTTTGTAATATCAACAACCCAATAATCTGTCTTGTTACGATAATAAAAGTATGAAGACTGTGAAAAATCCACCTTCGTCTTGTTGTTAGTTGATTCCGCAGGCTCTGTAGCAGAAGTATTTGGCTTTGAGGATGAACCACCTATACTTCCTGCCGGAGGAGTTGACACATTCTCAGAAGTCGGCTGAGGGGTAGGCTTTTTTGCGGTAGTCGATTGAGTAGGCTTTGCGGTAGTAGGCTTGGTAGGCTCTGAGGTAGGAGGCTGGGTAGGTTCTTCCGGTACTACAACACGGCAGCTTACTGTATATGAGGCTTGCTGTGTAATATAGGGCGGAACCATACTAAATTTGTTATATCTGATTATACATTGCAGAACTGCTCCACTTGAAAAAGTCGTCGGGTTAACTGCCTTAATCGTACAAGATGGAGAAGTTGAGTTATACAAAATCTGTACATTAAAGGGATCGCTGCTGGTCCAGCTGTAGCTGACAACAGCTTCATTTTGACCCGGTGTGGCGATAGCCGAAACCGTTGTTGTTTCGCCTACTTTCATTGTTATATACGAGTTGGAAACCGTGGCTGTTAATGCCGACGTTGTAAGCGGAGCAACAGCGAGTACGCTTACAAACATTATAGCCGCAAGCAAAACACTTATAAATCTTTTTGAGACTTTCATAATTCTCCTCCTTTTGTGCTGCAGCACATTTCTTTTATTAGCATAAATATATCATTTTTAAAATTATGTGTCAACAAATTACAAAAGCAGGTCGGGTGACGGTTAACCGTCACCCGACCTTACTTTATTTCTATTATTTATGTTTTCTTTTCAAGCTCCTCTTTGCCTACAGCAAGCATAAGCTTGATACGGTTTTCCTGATTAACCTTAGGAGCACCCGGATCGTAGTCAATCGTAACTATATTCGCCTTTGGGTTAAGCTCCTTAATTCTTCTTACCGCACCTTTGCCGTTGATATGGTTCGGAAGACATCCGAACGGCTGGGTACAGACAATGTTCTCGTAACCGCTCTCGGCAAGCTCGAGCATTTCCGCGGTTAAAAGCCATCCTTCGCCCATTTTTGAGCCGTAGCCTATTACAGGTTTTACGAGCTTTTTAATATGGGCATATTCACCGGGCGGTGTAAAGCCATACTTTTTAGTGTATTTTATCATCAAGCTTTCGAGCTTTACCAGGTAATTAAACAGTATGGTGCAAACCTGAAACTTCGCCTTGCTTCCGCCGTAGAGCTTAATGTCTTCAATTCGGTTATCAACCTTAAAGAGTGCAAATCCCATAATTCCCGGAAGATTAACCTCGCAGTCCTGGTCGGCGAGGAATTTTTCGAGGTCGTTGTTTCCGAGGCGTGCGTACTTAACGTAAATCTCGCCTACCACTCCGACCTTGACCTTCGGGGTTTTGTTAAGCTTAATTTTTGTAAAGCTTTCGCAGATTTTATCAAGATGCTCTCCGATTTCCCTTACACGGTAGCTTTCGCCCTTGGCGAATTCGTCGGTCAGCTTTTTTGTCCATTCTTTGACTAGGTTCATACTCTCGCCTTTGTTGACCTCATAAGGTTTTGTCTGATTGGACAAAAGCATAAGCACATCGCCGTACACAAGTCCCGCTAAAATTCTTCTGATAAGAGGAATGGTGATGCTGAAACCGGGGTTTTTTTCCATTCCCATCGAAAGCGAAATAACGGGAACTTGCTCAAAGCCCGCCTTTTTGAGTGCTTTTCTGAGAAGGAAAATGTAGTTACTTGCTCGACATCCACCGCCCGTCTGCGTAATCATCAGAGCGGTTTTGTTGACGTCGTACTTACCCGACTGCAACGCGTGGATAAACTGCCCGATAACCAAAAGTGCGGGATAGCAGGTGTCGTTATGCACATATTTTAAGCCTGTCTGAGCGATTTCAGGGCCCGCGGTGTCAACAAGCTCAAAGTTGTAGCCCGCATGAATAAATACGTTTTTAACTATATTAAAATGTATCGGAGCCATTGAAGGTGCAAGGATTGTGTAGCCCTCGTCCTTCATCTCTTTCGTAAAAAGAAGTCGGCCGTTTTCATCGTATTTTAACTGAGCCATTCGTCTTTCTCCTTCGGTGCTTATTCTTTGCCTATTGCCGACAAAAGACTTCTGATTCGGATTTTTACCGCACCTAAGTTTGTTATTTCGTCAATTTTAATTTGTGTGTAAATTTTATTATTACGCTCGAGGATTTCTCGTACCTCGTCCGTGGTAATCGCGTCAACTCCGCATCCGAACGACACAAGCTGAACGAGCTGCATATCGTCGCGGGTGCTGACATAATTTGCCGCGGCGTAAAGCCTTGCGTGATATGTCCACTGGTTTAAAACCGTCGTGTGGACTTTCTCAGCACGTGCACTCACAATATCCTCGCTGACAACGCTTACGTTAAAACTCGAGATAAGCTTGTCAATGCCGTGGTTGATTTCGGGGTCGATATGATACGGACGTCCCGAAAGGACAATAATCTCTCTGCCCTCTTGCTCAGCTTCGTTGATAATTTCATCGCCGCGAATTCTCAGCTTTGAAAAATAGGTTTCGTATTCTTTATAAGCCGCTTTTGACGCCGCCTTGACCTCGCCCAAGGTGAGGTTCGGGAAATAACGCTGAAGATTTTCAAACGCTTTTTTCGGAAAATCCTTCGGGCGGTGAATTCCGAGATACGGCATAATGAAATTTATATCGCGGATACCCTTCATATTATTTTTTATAACCTCGGGATAGTATGCTACCACGGGGCAGTTATAGTGGTTGTCACCCATTCCCTCATCAAAATTATATGACATACAGGGGTAGAAAATATTCTCTACGCCCTCGTCCAAAAGCCACCCGATATGGCCGTGCATAAGCTTTGCAGGGAAACAAACTGTATCGCTCGGGA
>JAFLSL010000081.1 GCA_022510985.1 Ruminococcus sp.
ATAGAAAGTATGGCATTTTTCGATTGCATAAATCTTAAAAGTGTAACCTTTGGCAAAGGAATTACAAACATAACCAGCCAGGCTTTTGAGAATTGTACAGGACTTAAGAGCGTTAAAATTCCCGAAAATGTTACAAGTATCGACTTACATGCTTTTTATTTCTGCACAAGCCTCGAGAGCGTAACCATTCCAAGCAAGGCGAGTATAGGTGCCTATGCATTTGCTTATTGCGAAAGTCTGAAAAGCGTTACAATTCGTGATGGTGTTGAAGTTATATGCAATGACGCGTTTACGAATTGTACAAGCCTGAAAAGCATAGTAATTCCCGCGAGTGTTACATACATTGGGGTTGAGGCGTTAGGCTATTATAACGGCAAGCCGATAAATGATTTTACTATTTTCAGCTTTGCTGATTCAGAAGCTGAAAGATATGCAGCAAATAAGAAATTCACCTTTGTTACTATTGAGGAACTTCCCACACTACCGGATGAACCCGAACCTACACCGGATGCTACAACAACAATTACCCTCAAAAAATCCTCTGCTGCAGTTTATGTAAAGGGTACAACACAGATTAGTGCAACCGTTAAAAACGGCAATGGCAAAACAACCTACAAATCAAGCAATTCAAAGATTGCAAAGGTCAGCTCAAGCGGTAAGATTACAGGCGTTAAGAAGGGTACTGCGACAATTACAGTAACTAACAACGGAGTATCTAAGTCATTTAAAGTTACCGTCAAAAACCCAAAACTTAACAAGACTAAAAAGACCTTGAAAAAAGGCAAGAGCTTTACGATAAAAATCACCGGCAAGGTCGGCAAGGCTAAGTTTACCTCAAGCAATAAAAAGGTTGCTAAAGTAAACTCAAAGGGTAAGGTTACCGCTAAGAAAAAGGGCAAAGCTAATATCACCGTTAAAGCAAACGGATTAAAGCTTAAATGTAAAATTACAGTTAAATAGAGAAAAATCACCCTGAACGCCGGATGCGTTCAGGGTGAAACTTTTCTATGATTGTTTATGGTGTAGCAATATTATCAAGAATTCCCGTAATATGTGCGATTGCCACGCCGTAGTTCGTCATTGGGATTTTCTTTTCCTTTGCTTTATCCGTTCTGCTCATTATGTATTTTCGGTTGAACATACAGCCTCCGCATTGAATTATAAGGTCGTATTCGCTGATGTTTTTGGGGAAATCAGTTCCCGAAACTATATTGATTTTTAAATTTTCGCCCGCACGCTGTCTTAAAAGTCGCGGAATTTTTTCTCGTCCGATATCCTCGTAAAGAGGAGCGTGAGTGCAACATTCCGCTATTAAAACCTTGCTGTTTTCGGTAAGGCTGTCAATCGCCTTTGCACCCTCGATATAGTATTTTAAATCGCCCTTATATGCTGCGAAAAGCACTGAAAAACTCGTCAGCATACTTTCGCTCGGTTTGTTTTCGTGAACATATTTAAACACCTGAGAATCAGTGATAATAAGCTTAGGTGCCTTGCTGAGAGATTTTAAAGTTTCTGTCATTTTATCGGTAGTACAGCTTGTGACAATACATTTTTTGTCGAGAAGTTCGCGGATAGTCTGAACCTGAGGAAGAATAAGCCTGCCCGTGGGTGCCTGAATATCCTGCGGCATAACAAGCATGACGAGGTCGTTTTCCTTGCAAAGGTCGCCCGTAATAAATGGTGTACTGCGGTCTGACGGAATAAGGCGGATAAGCTCTTCTTTTAGTTCCGAGATGCCGAGGTTGTCAACCGCACTGACCTGAATCGGAGTAGTTCCTATCTGATTGCGGATTTTCAGTGCGTAGGCACTTCCGTTAACGAGCATATCTGCCTTGCTGACAACGGGGATAACGGGTATGTTTTTGCTTTTGAAAAGGTTGTACCATTCTTTTTCGAGCGAGATATCGTCTCCCGAAAAAAGCACGATAGCAACGTCAATTTTCTCGGATGTTTTTTCGGTTTTTTCTATTCGCATTTTTCCAAGCTCGCCGATATCGTCAAAGCCGGCGGTATCGATAAGTACGCAAGCACCGATACCGTTTATCTCCATAGCCTTGTTGACGGGGTCAGTCGTAGTTCCCGCAACGTCGGAAACAATGCTGACCTGCTGACCTGTAAAAGCGTTTATAAGAGAGCTTTTGCCCGAGTTTCGTTTCCCGTAAAAGCCGATGTGAATTCGGTTGGCAAACGGAGTTTCGTTTAAAGTTCCCATAATTTCATCTCCTTAGAATCTGAAGTCGCGTTTGTTGTTTTCGATATCTTTAAGGTGTTCTCTGCAGATTTTTCTTACCTTTTCATTAGGAATGTTCTCAAGCTCTTTTTCAATCATCTTCTCGCCGATTTTTCTTGTATCATCGCTTGCGTAGTCCATAAGGTACTCTTTAAGTGTCATCAGTGCGTTTGGATGACAGCAGTTTTGAATTTGTCTGTTTTTGCAAAGTGCCATAAACCTGTCGCCTGTACGACCCTCTCTGTAGCAGGCCGTGCAGAACGAGGGAATATAGTCGTTTCGCATAAGCCAGTTTACAACCTCGTCAAGAGTTCTGTGGTCGCTGACATCAAACTGTTCGCTGTTTTCTTCCTCACCGCCGTCAGCATATCCGCCGACCGATGTTCTCGATGCTCCGCTGATTTGCGATACACCGTAACGGATAACTTTATTCCTTACTTCCTCGCTCTCACGAGTTGAGATAATCATACCTGTGTACGGAACACAAATTCTGATAAGGGCACAGATTTTTCCGAAAATTTCGTCTGAAATTCCGTTGTCAAAAACTCCGGGGTCAATATCGTCCGCCTTCTTAATTCTCGGAACACTGATTGTATGGGGACCAACTCCGTGAACAGCCTCTAAATGTTCAGCGTGCATAAGAAGTCCCGCAAATTCGTATCTGTAAAGCTCTAAACCGAAAAGTACGCCGAGTCCTACGTCATCAATACCGCCCTGCATAGCCCTGTCCATAGCCTCGGTATGATATGCGTAATCGTGCTTGGGTCCTGTCGGATGAAGCTTTTCGTAGCTTTCCTTGTGGTAGGTTTCCTGAAAGAGGATATATGTTCCGATTCCCGCTTCTTTCAGCTTGCGGTAATTTTCAACCGTAGTTGCCGCAATATTAACGTTTACGCGTCTTATTGCTCCGTTTTTATGCTTTATGCTATAAATCGTTTTTATTGATTCGAGTATGTATTCAATCGGATTGTTAATCGGGTCTTCTCCTGCCTCAATCGCAAGACGCTTGTGTCCCATATCCTGAAGTGCAATTACCTCACGTCTGATTTCGTCCTGCGTTAATTTCTTTCGGCAGATATGCTTGTTTTTAAGATGGTACGGACAGTACACGCAACCGTTAACGCAGTAGTTCGAGAGGTAAAGCGGTGCGAACATAACAATTCGGTTTCCGTAAAAATCCTTTTTAATCTGTTCGGCAAGGTCGAACATTTTCTGAACTCTTTCTTCGTCCTCGCACGCTAAAAGTACGGACGCCTCTCTGTGGGTTAAGCCTTTTAGCTGTGCGGCTTTTTCGAGAAGGCTGTCAACCAGCTCAAGGTTATCCTTGTTTTCGTCTGCATATTTAAGGGTTTCGAGAATTTCTTTGTGGTCGATGAATTCTTCCGCCCTAAGTGATTTTGGATTGTACATAACTAACTCCTTTGTTTTTACTTTATAGGAAACTGTTCCGTAACGAGTTGCGAAATTTAACCTGATTAGACCTTTAAACAAAGAGATAATCAGACTCCTATAAAGCAAAAAATAATTTATATTATCCGCTCAGTTTCTGTTTCGAAGAACAAGCGATGAGTAAAGAAGAGCGTGTCAAGCACGCTTTCTTGTCAAATATTTTTGCTGTCTCCGCGGTCTGTAACAATTTTACAGCCAATGGAGTTTATCCGCCTTTCAAGACAGTTTCTGCATTCGGCACTTTCTTCGCCTGTGCAGACTTTGTTGTCGTAAAGGCTGTAATCTTTTCTGACGCTTACGGGCGAAAGATTCGGCATTACAACATTCGCACCCGCCTTGATACCTTTTTCTCTTCCTATCAGGTCAATCGTTGCGAGAGCTGTTGTTGCGGGAAGGAGCACCTTTGGTATCATAAGCCGTATTATTGAAAGCAGTTTAAGCGTCACATCAAGCTCTCCGTCGGGAAAGTCCTTAAAATCGGTATCGCAATGATGAATGAACGGACCTATCCCGACCATCTGCGGATTAATCTTTTTTATAAAAAGCAAATCCTCGGCGAGGTTTTCTACCGTCTGATAGGGCGAGCCTACCATAAATCCACAGCCGACCTGATAGCCGATTTCCTTTAGATATTCAAGACATTTCATTCGGCTTTCGTAGGTCTGTTTAGGCGGATGTAGCTTTTCAAAATGAGCTTTATTAGCGGTTTCGTGGCGAAGAAGATAGCGGTCGGCTCCGCAGTCAAAAAACCGCTTGTAGCTTTCTTTCGATTTTTCACCGAGCGAAAGTGTAATTGCACAGTCGGGGTACGTCTTTTTCATCGCATTTACGATTTCGCAGATTTTGTCGTCCGTAAAATACGGATCCTCGCCGCCCTGAAGCACAAAAGTGCGAAAGCCGAGGCTGTAGCCGTCCTTGCAACACTCCATAATCTGCTCAAAGCTCAGTCGATAGCGGTTGCAGTGAAGATTGCTTTTTCTAATACCGCAGTAATAGCAGTCCTGTTTGCAGTAGTTAGTAAATTCAATCAGTCCGCGGATGAAAATATTGTTGCCGTAGTTTTCATACCGCACTTTTTCGGCTAAAGCTCTGAGTTCTTCCTGCGTATCTTTGTCGCAATTTATAAGTTCGATTAACTCGTCCTTAGCTAAAGCTTGATTTTGATAAAGCTTTTCTACAAGCTTATTCATTGAAAATATACTGTGAGTAAGCAGTCTTGGAGCTTACTCCGTCGAGCCTGCCGAGTTTGCCCGAAAATGTTGAAATAATATCCTGAGATGCGTCAACAACAACGCTGATAATCGAAATTCCGCGTTTTTTGTACGGAATACCCATTCGACCTACAACATAATCGCTGTTGTCGCTTATGAGCTTGTTGACCTCTTCGACGGACTTTGAGTTTTCCAGAATAATGCTGATAACAGCAACTCTCGTTTCCATAAATTCACCTCTGTAACAAAAAAAGCTACGCCGAAAGGCGTAGCTATAGCTTTGCTTTATAGTACAACCTTTCACCTCAATACAATTTCGGTGTCAGCGATACTATTTTACCACAGCTTGATTGTATTTTCAACTGTTTTTTCGTTGAAATACATAAATATTATGCGTGGTTTTTGGACGTTTATACGAAATTAAAGCTTTTGTTTGCAAATATATTTTTCAGATAGTAAAATGAGTTTGAGGTAGTAAATTATGAAAAATAAAAAGCTTGCCGATATTTTGTTTTTTATCGGAATTTGTATAATAATTTTCGGAATACTTTTGGGAGCCGTGCTGGGATTTGTACTCGGCGGGGGCGGCTTTAATTTTGTGCCGTCGATAACAGTGTGGCTGCTTTGTGTAATAGGCGGAACGGGCTTTGTCAGCGTGTCGGGAGCTGTGAACGAAGCTAAGGAAAAGAAAAAAGACGACGAAGAAATGTTAAGGCTTATTATTGAGAGTATAAAAAAGGAAGAAACAAAATAAGAATTAATATGCCTATCCTCTATATCCAAAATTTGATAGAGGCACAAACGTCAGGGGGATATGAATTTTAGATAGAAATG
>JAFLSL010000082.1 GCA_022510985.1 Ruminococcus sp.
AAAATTGATGATACCTTAAGATTTGTAACCTTGGGTGTAAGTCCTAATAAATTTGAAAACAACGAAACTTTACCCGGCGAAATAAAACCGTTAGCGTTAATTAAAATTAAAGATAAGGTCAGAGAAAATGCAAACGAAACGATTAAATTCTTTAATGAGCAGGGCGTAAAGCTAAAGGTTATTTCGGGTGATAACAGCAAAACTGTGGAGAGAATTGCACAGTCTGTAGGGATACCTGAGGCGGAAAAATCTATTGATGCGTCGACCTTAAATACAGATGAGGAATTGGAAAATGCGATAGAGAATAATACGGTATTCGGACGTGTTACACCTCAGCAAAAAAAGAAATTTGTCGAGGCTCTGAAAAGAAATGGTCACACTGTTGCGATGACAGGTGACGGAGTAAATGATGTTCTCGCATTAAAAGCAGCTGATTGCAGTGTTGCGATTGCATCGGGATCTGATGCGGCGAAAAATATTTCTCAGCTTGTTTTAACTGACAATGACTTTGCCTCAATGCCTAAGGTTGTTGCAGAGGGCAGACGTTCAATAAATAATATCCAGCGTAGTGCGTCTTTGTTTATTGTTAAAACGCTTTATTCGATTATTTTGGCGTTTGTGTTTATTTTTGCAAATATTAATTATCCGTTTGAACCTCTTCAGCTTTCTCTTATTAGTGCATTTACTATCGGTATTCCGTCCTTTGTACTTGCACTCCAACCTAACCGCAACAGAATTCAGGGACGTTTTATAAAAAATGTTTTTATGCGTTCATGGCCTGCGGCATTGATGGTTGTATTAAATATACTAACGCTTGTATTCTTTATGTATAGTTACAGCTACAGTGAGTTTTCAACAATGGCAGTTATTCTGACGGCTTTGGTCGGAGTAATGATGGTAATAAGACTTTCAATTCCTTTTAATCTTTTAAGAGGTGCATTGGTGGTTGTCGTTGCAAGCGGATTAGCTCTCGGTATAAGTGTATTTGGTTTTATATTTAATATTGTTTCTTTAAGTACGTTTGCTTTTGTGCTAACAATAATCCTTGCCGGTGCATCCGTTATCATTTATAACGTGCTATATTCTTTAAGCTGTAAATTCGATAAGATTAGAAATTAGGTGAATAAAATGATATTCAATATCAGTTCAAACTCAAAATCAACTTTAAAATCTGATTTAGGTAAAAGGTACCTCACAAGCGGAAAAAGAATTGCGGGAGACATTTCCGACAAAAAAATCACCCTTTATCGGGAGGATGATTTCGGAAAGCATTCGGCTTTTATGTCAAATTATTTTTACGGTGAATTTTTAAGCGAGAATGAGTTTAAAGGAAATTTCAGACCTGCTACTTATGTTATAGTTCTGCTGGCTATACTTTTTGCTGTTTCAGTTGAAAGTATAGTGGCTGCAATTTTATTTAAAAACCTTAGTGGTGTTTTAACGCCAATTGTTGTGATAATTGCTGAAGTATTATATTTCTTTGTTTTAAAAAGAATTTCCTTTGAGAATGATACGCTTATTAAGGATTATATTTCTAAACTATAAAGATGAATTTGTAAATTAAAGTTGTTTTGTGTTATAATAAATACAGGTGATGTATTTGAATTTGATTATTCCTGAAAACGTCCGGATTATTTTAAATACTCTTAAAGATAACGGCTACGATGCTTATGTTGTAGGCGGATGTGTTCGTGACGCAATTTTGGGGATAGAACCTAAGGATTGGGATATTACGACCTCTGCAAAGCCTGACGAAATTAAAGAATGCTTTAAGCCTTATCATATTATTTCCGTAGGCGAACAACACGGAACAATAGGTGTAGTTATAAATAAAAAAGTTTACGAAGTTACTACATATCGTATCGACGGCGACTATTCCGATAACAGACATCCCGAAAGCATTACATTTACCGATAACCTTGAGCTGGATTTGTCAAGACGCGATTTTACTGTTAACGCAATGGCATATAACGAGGATAGGGGGTTAGTCGATCCGTTTAACGGGGAGCGAGATTTAAAGTTTATGGCTCTTAGATGCGTTGGAGAACCTGATAAAAGGTTTACTGAAGACGCTTTAAGAATTCTTCGTGCTCTTCGATTTGCCTCTGTTTATAACTTCAGTATCGAAAGCAATACAGCAATTTCTATTATCCGCAACAAGAAACTTCTCTCAAATATTTCCGAAGAGCGTATATCATCAGAACTCAACGGAATAGTATGCGGAAAATATGTTAACTTTGTTTTAAGAAGATATAAGGACATTATTGCCGTTTTTTTGCCTGAGATTGTATCCACCTTTGATTTTGCACAAAATACTCCGCACCATAATAAGACAGTGTGGCGTCATATTACGGCGTCGGTTTCCAATATAGAATCCGACACACTTCTTAGAATTGTTATGCTTTTACACGATATCGGAAAACCGCTCGCTTTACGAACAGATAAAAAAGGAATAGATCACTTTAAAGGTCATAATCATTTCGGAGCCGTTCTGGCTAAAACTGCCTTGCAGCGATTAAAATATCCTACAAAATTTATTGAGGATGCCGTTACTCTAATTGAGTATCACGACGTTAGATTTTCCGATAACAGAAAACAAATTAAGCATGTTATAAATAAAATAGGTGAGGAAAATTTCAGACGATTACTTAAAGTTCAGAATGCCGATATCCTTGCTCAATCTAAATATATGCGTGAGGCGAAGCTTAATAATCTGGATCTTGCAAAAAATATTTTTGAAGAAATTTTGCAAAATAATGAATGCTACAAAATCCGAGATTTAAAAATCAACGGCTCGGATTTGATTCACCTCGGTATAACAGACGGAAAGACAATCGGAAATATTCTTGAAATACTGCTTGACTCTGTTATTGACGAAACGATTGAAAATGATTCTGTTGCACTAAAGAAGAAAGCTTTTGAACTTTATAAGGAATATGATAAGATAATATAAATAACAGCCGATAAACGATTAGTTTATCGGCTGTTTCTCAGTTTTGTAAAAAAGTCTTTAATTAAATTTGTGCATTCATCTTCAAGTATTCCGCCGACAAATTCCGGTCGGAAATTATTTTTCATATTGAAGATATTTAACTGTGATGTGCAGGCTCCGTTTTTTAAATCGTATGCACCGAAATATACCTTTGGAATTCTTGCGTTTACAATAGCACCCGCACACATTGGGCAAGGTTCAAGTGTGACGTATAAATTACATTCCCAGAGTCTCCAGCCTCCGAGCTTTTCGCAGGCTTTATAAATTGCCTCGGTTTCTGCGTGAAACAATGCGTTTTTTCCTGTTTCGCGTCTGTTATATGCTGTGGAAATTATTTTATCGCCACGTGTAATTACAGCACCGATAGGAACTTCTCCTAGCTCAAACGCAATCTTCGCTTGTCCCAGTGCTTCTTTCATAAAATAGTTATTATCCATATATTATCCTACCGAGATAATTATTTCAATTAATGTTACGACAAGTACGAATATTATTCCTGTTGATGAAAATACGGTTTTTACTCTATCCTTAAATGAAATTTCAGCATAAGTATCAAGAGTAAAAAATCTTTTATTTTTTGCTAAGCGAATTGCAGAAAATATAGCACCGATTACAACGATTAGTATAAATCCGATATAAAAAGTTTCAATTAGGTTTTCGTTTAGAATTTTATTATCGTTGAGAATCGTTATTAAAACACTTGAAAAGTTTATTATAAAATGAGTTATCATCGCCGGAATAAGAGAATTCGCCTTAATTGTAACAAATCCGAGTGCAATTCCAACAATAAACGCAAATGGTATTTGAACTATGTTTCCGTGCACAAGTCCAAAAAGCAAAGCAGAAATTAAAACCGCGAAGGTATCGCCGTATTCTCTTAACTTATGAAGTATAATACCTCTGAATGCAAACTCCTCAACAAGCGGGGGGATTAAGGCAACAGAGATAACATAAAGTATATTTTCGATATAATTATTTGTTGAAAATTCCAGTGATACGTTGTTGTGTATTCCAAATATAGAAACGTTTGTGAGGAAGATTTCCGTAATATAATCTGAAATAAAAGCAACCGAAAGGGAGATAAACACCAAATTTATGAGTAGTTTTCCGGAAACCTTTTTTATAGGAATTGTTTTCTGTAAATTTGTTTTTGATAGAGCACAATAAAATAAGCCTATAAAAAATATACTTATAATTGAAACAATGTTGTCTAGCAAAAGCGAGACAGTTGTATCATAAGATGATGCTGATAAAATAGAGGCAGTAAGTCCGCTTATTGCAATTACATACATTGTTATTTGCATAGCAAATATATAAAATCCAAGTCCGCTTGCGGTTTGTTTGAGCTGTAATTTTCTATAAAATTCCATAAAATCACTCCACAATGATATTAACATAAAGGTTATACTAAATCAAGAGGATTTATATTACTTTAAAAGGTTACATTCTTTTTACAAAAATTGACAGTTTTATCAATAAATATTATACTTGTTTCTATAAGTAATAGTGGGATAATTTTGATTTAAATGAATGTGCTCAAAATTGACTTTACCTATGCTTTATGATAAAATATACAGAATGATTACCTTTGGAGGTATATTATGAATACTGCAATTATACTCGCAGGCGGAGTAGGCTCAAGAATGGGCGTCGATCGTCCCAAGCAGTACCTTATAGTAAACGAAAAACCTATTATTGTATATTGCCTTGAGATATTTGAGAACCATAAAAACATCGACAAAATCATTATAGTAGTTAGCGATGAGTGGAAAGATTATGTAATTGAGAATGTTAGCAAATGCGGTATCAGTAAAGTTTGCGGTTATGCTCCCGCTGGAAGAACACGTCAGCATTCTATTTATAATGGACTTAAATGCACTGAGGAGAATGCATCTGAAACCGATGTTGTAATCATCCATGACGCCGCAAGACCGCTTGTTTCAAATAAGATAATAGATGATTGTATTGTCGGAGCGACTGAGGATGACGGAGCAATGCCTGTTATCTCCGTTAAAGATACTATTTATCAAAGCAAGGACGGCAAGTCAATTGATAATCTTTTAAAGCGTTCAGAGCTTTTTGCAGGTCAGGCTCCCGAGAGCTTTAACTTTAAAAAATATCTTGATATTCATAATTCTGTTTCAGACGATGAGATTGCTGCAACTGCAGGAAGCAGTGAGATAGCATATCGTCATTCAATGAAAATTCGTCTTGTTGAAGGCAGCGAGAGAAATTTTAAAATTACTACGATAGAAGATTTAGAAACATTTGAAACTATAGTTAACGGTTAATCTGGAGGGATTAGTATGGAAAAAATGAAAGCCCGCGTTTTACACGCTGTAGGAGATTTAAGATACGAGGATTATCCGATACCTCAGTTAAAGCCTGACGAAGTTCTTTTAAAAGTTAAGGCTTGCGGTATCTGTGGTTCTGATATTCCGAGAATTTTTGTAAACGGAACCTATCATTTCCCGACAATCCCAGGTCACGAATTTGCGGGTCAGGTTGTTGCGGCAGCATCTAAAGAAAATGAACATCTTATCGGTACACGTGCGGCGGTATTTCCGCTGATTCCGTGCAGAGAGTGTAACAGCTGTAATAAAGGCACTTTTGAGACCTGTAAGAGTTACGATTACTTAGGTTCGCGTTCCGACGGAGCGTTTGCAGAGTATGTGAGAGTTCCTGTTTGGAACCTTGTTCCAATTGCTGATAATGTTTCCTATGAAGAA
>JAFLSL010000083.1 GCA_022510985.1 Ruminococcus sp.
GACCCTGCGTTAGCGTATGCGGAGAAGCCAATGTGGTTAAAGGTGCCGAATGACGGGAGTATTCCGGATATGAACGAGATTGTTGCCTTTGCCATAAAAATGAAAAATGATTCTTCCCATGTACAAAATCTTAGACACCTTGCGGAGAATCATATGACATGGGATCAGCAATACAAAAAAGTCTTCGACCGTTTAGAGGAGGAAATTTGATATGAAATATGCATTGATTGGTTGCGGAAGAATCTCTCCGAATCACATTATGGCGGCAAAAAACAACGGCTTGGAGATTGTTGCTATCTGCGACATTGAACCGAAGTATATGGAAGACAAGGTAAAGAAGTTTACCCTTCCTTCGACAGTCAAAAAATATACCGATTATAAGGAATTGTTGGTTAACGAAAAACCCGAACTCGTAGCAGTTTGTACCGAAAGCGGTCTGCACGCACAGATTGCACTTGATTGCATCAACGCAGGCTGCAATGTTATTATTGAAAAGCCGATTGCACTTTCTATCGCTGATGCGGACGCGATTATTGAAGCTGCCGAAAAGAACAATGTCAAGGTTTGTGTGAACCATCAGAACCGTTTTAATAAGTCAATCGCAAAGATTAAGGATGCTTTGGATAAGGATCGATTTGGCAGATTGTTCCACGGCACAGCACATATTCGCTGGGCACGTGATTGGGAATATTATTCCCGTGCTAAGTGGCGAGGCACATGGGCACAGGACGGCGGATGCCTTATGAATCAGTGTATTCATAATATTGACCTGCTTATTTGGCTGATGGGCGGCGAGCCGACTGAAGTAATGGCATATACCGACCGTATGAAGCACGATTATATTGAGGCTGAGGATCTTGGTATCGCTGTTGTGAAATTTGCCAACGGTACATACGGAATTATCGAGGGTACGACAAATGTGTATCCGAAGAATCTGGAAGAAACCCTTTATATTTTTGGTGAGAAGGGTACCGTTAAAGCAGGCGGTGCATCCGTCAATAAGATAGAGGAGTGGAATTTCTCCGATGAGTTAGATGTTGCTGCCGAAGTAAAGGCACAGTTTTCTGAGAATCCGCCGTCAGTTTATGGTTTCGGTCACACCCCGCTGTACGCAGATGTAATTGATGCTATACAGAATGACCGTCAGCCTTTGGTAACTGCGTATGACGGCAAGAAGGCACTGGAAATGGTGCTTGCAATTTATAAGTCAGCAGCAGAGGGCAAACCTGTTCAGTTCCCGCTGACAGAATGCTCTACGCTGGATTTTACAGAAAGATTTGATTGATAAAAATTATGACTATAAATAAAAGAGAGTATATTAAAATTTTGATAGGAAGTAACGGTGGTTTATCCGGGGTTTATCTGGCGAAAGAACTAAAAAAACATCCTGACTTTTTAGTTTATGGTGCGGATACTTCATACACTACAGCAGGAAAATTTTTTGTGGATAAACAATTTATTCTTCCGCCTGCCAATAGTGAAAGTTTTGTCGATTCGCTGATTGAATTGCTCAATCGTGAAAGTATAGATATTTATCTTCCGGTACATTCTAAAGAAATTAAAGCGATTGCCATTCATGAAAACGAGATTCGACATCATACAGATTGTGCCTTTATGGTATCGCCTGAAGAGACATTTTCTTTGTTAGATAATAAAAAAAGTGCTAATATTAATTTAAATAATGCAGAGATACCTGCCCCAAAGTTAATAACTACATTTGAATGTGATTATCCGATTTTTATGAAGGCAGAAGTAGGTAGCGGAAGTAGTGGCTCTGAAATTATCCCAACAGAAGAATTGCACAGAGCATATACCAATTCCGGAAAACAAGTTGCATTTTTTGAGCTAATTGATGGAATAGAGTATACATTGGATTGTTTGTTTTCCCAAGATTACCAATTATTAGGCTATAATCAACGCAAACGTGTCAAAACAATTGGTGGGGCGGTTAGCATTACTCAAAACGATGCATCGTTTAATATAGACCCTTGGATTAAAAAGATTGCCCAAAGCTTTCGTTTTTGTGGATGTGTTAATTTTCAATATATTGTCAAAGACAATGTACCATATTTTATTGATGTGAATCTGAGGTATCCTTCAGGGGGACTTCCTTTGACTGTTGCCTCAGGATTGGATATACCATTATTAGTAGTTAAAATACTTTTAGGCAAAGAAATTTCAGAAAGCGAGCTAAAAGTTAAAAATAATACGCAGATTATGTATAGGTATTTTGAGGAAAGATTCGAATAATGATTTTTGTGGATTTTGATGGAACTTTAGTCGATTTATGGCCAAGATATCATGCAGTGTTCACCGCATTGTGCGACTTGAACAGTGTTACTGTTCAAGAGTATAAAGAGGTTAAGCAGAGATTGGTATTTGATGAAAAGGTTGCAAAATACTTTGGTAAGAAGCTATGCAAAAACTATTTTGAAAAGAAAGCTAAATTATTAGAAGATAAAGAGTATCTTGCATTGGATAGATTATTTCTACAGCCGGAAGCGATTAATCAGGCATTCATTAAAAATGATGCGATTCT
This sequence comes from Ruminococcus sp., assembly GCA_022510985.1. GTDB lineage: Bacteria > Bacillota > Clostridia > Oscillospirales > Acutalibacteraceae > Ruminococcoides. Next base: position 2,540 of record JAFLSL010000083.1, read on the forward strand.
TTTATCAAAAAGGAGAAACAAAAAACATTTTAAATGGGAGTTAGAGCAGATGGGATTATATGTACCGAGTATAGTAATTAGCGACACTTCCAAAAAAGATTGGATTCTAGAGGAGTTTCCCGGCAAACGTTGTATCATTATAGGCGATTCTATAGCAGATCTAGAAGCAGCACAGCTTAATAATGTTAATGCTTTTATGGTTGATTTTGGTTTAGGTACAGAAGAACAATTTATCCGTAGCGGTATTCCATTCCGTATGCTTAGAGCTGCTACTCAAATACTAGATATTATGGAAGGATATAAAAATGCAATTTCGTGATTTAAAAAAGCAATATGAGGTCTTGAAACCGGAGATAGACAGTGCTATTTCCGACGTTATTTCAAGCTCAAGATATATTTCCGGACCCCAGGTAAAGGAGTTAGAAGCACAGCTTGCCGAGTATGTCGGTGTAAAGCATTGTATTTCCTGTGCGAACGGTACAGATGCGATTTCTCTTGCATTAATGGCATGGGGAATCGGCGAGGGTGATGCGGTATTTGTACCCGACTTTACCTTCTTTTCAAGCGGAGAGTGTCCTGCGATTGTAGGTGCGACCCCGATTTTTGTTGATGTAGATAATAGAACCTTTAATCTTAATTCCGCCAAATTGGAGCAGGCTGTTCAGACGATTCTCAATGAAGGTAAACTAAAGCCCAAAGCGGTTGTTGCAGTTGATTTATTTGGTCTTCCTGCTGATTATTCCGCAATAAAATTGATTTGCGAAAAGTATAATCTTTTGCTTTTAGAAGACGGTGCACAGGGTTTTGGCGGTTCTATAAATGGAAAGATGGCTTGCAGTTTCGGCGATATCGCGACAACCAGCTTTTTCCCTGCTAAGCCTCTCGGTTGCTACGGTGACGGAGGTGCGATATTTACCGATAATGATGAATGGGCAGATTTATTGCGTAGTTTAACTGTTCACGGAAAAAGCGGTAACGATAAATACAACAATATCCGAATCGGTATGAACAGCCGACTTGATACGATACAGGCGGCGATTTTGCTGCCAAAGTTCAATGCGTTTAAGGAATACGAGGTGGATGCGGTTAACAAAGTGGCGGACAAGTATAACGAACTACTCGCTGACAGCGGACTTGTGTCCCCGTATATTCCCGATGGATATGTAAGCAGTTGGGCACAGTACACCTTACAGCTTCCTGACGGTATTGATAGAGAAAAATTGATAGAACGGCTGAAAGAAAACGGAATTCCTTCGATGGTTTATTATGCTAAGCCTATGCATTTGCAGGGTGCGTTTGAAGGAACAAGAAGTGCTGCGGCAGAGTGTCCCGTGACAGAAAAGTTATGCAAAACTGTCCTCAGCCTTCCGATGCATCCATATCTGGAGGAAAATGAAATAGTGGAAGTATGTAAAACCATAATGGAGTTTGTTCATGAGTAAACAAATTTGCTTTATTTTGGATTGGTATCCGACAAAAACGAATAATGGCTGTATTTTTGCCAAGCATTTGATTTATGCGATTGCCGATAAAGGATTTGAGTGTGTGGTTATTGCCCCGAAAATTAAGAATGCACGCACGGAAGATGTTCCGTATGAACGCAATGAAACAACTGAAAACGGCAGTATTATCAGGATTTTCACCCCAGTTTATCTGCACCTCAGCTCCCGTAAGCAGACAATGAAACTTTCGATGAATAATCACTACAAAGCTGTTATGAGAACGATAAAAAAGGAAAAGCTTAATCCTGATGTTGTTTACGGACACTTTATCTATCAATGCGGTTTGACTGCCGCAAGAGTAGGTGATAAGCTAAGCATTCCATCCTTCTGTGCATGCGGGGAAAATTCCCTGCGGCTTATTCGCGGAAATGAACCTTATACAACAGGATTGAAGTTTGCTAAATGGAAAGAAATACTCGACAAGTTAACCGGAATCATCAGCGTGTCAAGCTATAATGGAGATTTGCTATTGAATAACGGTTTCTATGATAATGCACAAAACATCGGGGTGTTTCCGAATGGATTTGACAGCAGAAAATTTTATCTTATGGATAAGTGTGAAGCAAGAAAACAGTTAGGGTTTCCGGAAGATAAATTTATTGTTGCTTTTACCGGTGCCTTTACCGAACGCAAAGGAATTGATAAGCTGAATAACGCACTTAAAAGATGTAATGATGTTTATTCTGTTTTCCTCGGTTATGGTGAATTGAAGCCCGATTGTGATAATATATTGTTCTGCGGCAAGGTCAGTAATGATAAGGTTGCACTGTACTTGAATGCTGCCGATGTATTTGTTCTTCCAACAAAGGGTGAGGGGTGCTGTAATGCGATTGTTGAAGCACTTGCCTGTGGGTTGCCTGTCATTTCATCGGATTTATCTTTTAATGATGACGTTTTAAATGAGAACAATTCGATTCGTATAGATGTAGAAGACGAAAGGCAAATTGCAAACGCTATAACGAAATTAAAAGATGATAAAGAATTGAGAATAAAGCTTTCAAAAGGGGCAATAGAATGCTCAAGAACATTTGATATTGACGAACGGGCAAATAATATTTTGAAGTTTATGAGGTTAAATTAATGCATATTCAAACACGTCCGATTACATTTCTGGACATTGCGAAACTTGCAATATATGGAATCTTTTTGAATTATTATTGTTATAATATTCTTCGGGGCAGCTTTATTCCAATGGGAACGCAAATCTTCTTCGCGGTCGCTGTTGCCTGCGTAGTGGTGACAATGTTTGGTAAAGATTTTTATTTAGGCTCTGAAATGAAATGCTGGATAGCATATTTAATAATTTCTTTTATAACTGTGTTTTTGGCAAGGAACAGTCAGTATGCATTGGATGGATTGAATAAATATTGGCAACGTTTGGTGATTATAGCCTTAATTGCATATATCTGTGAGCATGAAAAGTCTGTTAAATTTGCAATCAGGGTTCTTGCTGTAACAGCGATAGCTTGTGCGGTCAGCTGTCTAATTAAGAATGTCGATATTTCTCAAAAATTGACCTTGGAGTCCGGTGCAACTATCAGTACTAATGACATCGGTTCCATAATGGCTTTTGGCTGTTTTGCAGTATTTTTTGCTTTTGGTTTAAAAGAGAATAAAAGCTCTGTTAAAACAGCTATTAAAATAGGTTATGT
>JAFLSL010000084.1 GCA_022510985.1 Ruminococcus sp.
GATTTTTGTGAGGAGATTTTCGCTTAGAAAATGCTCGCCGAATTTTGCAAGTTTCATAAGCTTGCCCGGGGTAATTACCATTTTGCCCTTGAGAGTTTTTTCTACCGCATATTTTGCGACATACTCGCTCGAAAGTCCGCCCACAACAAAGTTAACATTCGCAACCTTGTTAAACTCTGTATTGACAGGTCCCGGACAAAGCACCGAAACCTTTACGTTTATTTTATCGCGTTTCATTTCTTCGTGGATTGCCTCGGTAAGGCGTACAACATAGTTTTTGGATGCGTAGTAACTTGAGAACGTAGGACCTGCAAGAAATCCCGCCACGGAGCCGACATTTAAAATATATCCGCTGTTTTTCTCTATCATATCCTTTAAGTATAGCTTGGTCAGAATATGGAGTGCTTTTATATTCGTATCAATCAGCTCAAGCTCTTTTTCGAGGGGAACTTCGCTGAATTTTCCGTAGGCTCCGAACCCCGCGTTATTGACGAGAAAATCTACACCAAAGTTTCTAGTTTCTTCATAAAGTTTAAAGCAGTTTTCGGGATTTGATAAATCTGAGGATATAACCTTAACGTCAACATTTTTTATCTCGCTTTTAATCTCGCTTAGTCTTTCCTCTCTGCGAGCGACCAAAATAAGATTATATCCCTTTAAGGCTAAATATCTCGCAATATCGCGACCTATTCCGCTGCTTGCACCTGTAATTAAAGCTGTCATATTACGCCCCTTACACATCAAAATCAGAGCCAAAACCGCCGCTTATGCAGTCAGGCTGTTCTAAAAGCTCTTCATCTGAAACATTAGCAATATCAACTGGATAAAACTCGTTATATTTCTCAAACACTTCTTTTCCGTCATTTTCGAGTACATATTTTTTTCCGTCCCTGAACACGAGCAAATCGCCCTCGGATACACCCTCAACCTTATATCTTACAAAAAAACTGTTGCCTTCTTTAGACGGAAGAATTTTATAATTAATGCTGTTTTCAATTTCGTCCTTGTCACTGTCGGTATCGCTTGCAACATAAGAAATTGTTGTATCAAGGGCATCTTCCCAGTTTATTTCGGCAATGCTTTCGACTTTAGTTTGTCCCTCGGTTTCGGATTTAGTCGCAGAAACAGAGGAAGTTTTCTCTCCCGAAGAACAAGAGGTAAATAAAGCCGCACATACCACTATACAAATCATTAATAAATACGTTAATTTTTTCATTTTTATCATCCTAAAAAATCAGGGCCGTTGCAAACGCAACAGCCCATTGTCACAAAATTAGTCAAGTGAATTTTTCTGAGCTGCGGGAACTTTTTTCTCGTAGCAATCAAAAGCATCGTCAACAAGTTTTTTGTCAGGCTTGGGAGTAATAAGGCTTACAACCGGTACAATAATAAGTCCTGCAAGCATTGCAAACGCACCGCAGTTAATCGGTGACTGTAAAAGCACAGGGAACATATCACGTACAAAGAGGTTAAGGAGCATTATGCCTGCACCGAAAATAAAGCTAACCCAGCAAGCAAGCTTTGTTGTCTTTTTCCAATAAAGTCCATAGAGGAACGGTGCAAGGAACGCACCCGCAAGTGCACCCCAGGATACACCCATAAGCTGTGCGATAAACTTAACACTTTCATCCTTACTCTGAACCTGATAAATAGCGATAAACGCTGAAATTGCAATAAATACAACAACGAAAATTCTTATGATAAGAACTTCCTTTTTCTCACTCATTTTTTTGATAATATTTCCTTTGAGAAGGTCAATTGTCAGGGTTGAGGAGGACGCGATAACGAGTGAGGAAAGAGTTGACATTGATGCGGAAAGTACAAGAATTACAACAACCGCGATAAGAAGCTCGGGAAGTTTTGAGAGCATTGTCGGAATAATTGCGTCAAAGCCTACAGCGTCAACATCAACATTGAAGAGACGTCCGAAACCGCCGAGGAAGTAGCAGCCGCCTGCTACGATAACTGCGAACATTGTTGAGATAATAGTACCCTTATGAATATCCTTTTCGCTCTTGATAGCGTAGAACTTCTGAACCATCTGCGGAAGTCCCCATGTACCGAGCGAGGTTAAAATTACAACGCCGAGAAGGTTAAGAGGATCAGGACCGAAGAAAGAGTTAAACGCTCCGGGAGTTGAGGTTACGGTTTCGTCTGTTACCTTTGCAAGTCCGTCGAGAGCAGCCATAAATCCGCCCTGCTGACCTAAAACCGCAGCGATTACGGCAATAATGCCGACAATCATAATAAGACCTTGAATAAAGTCGTTGATAGCGGTAGCCATATATCCGCCTGCAATAACATAGATACCCGTAAGCACCGACATAGCAACAATACACCATACATAAGGAATACCGAACGCCATCTCAAAAAGTCTTGAAAGACCGTTGTAAAGAGATGCGGTATAAGGGATAAGGAAAATAAATGTGATTATTGATGCTCCGATTTTAAGAGGTTTACTATCAAATCTTTTTCCAAAGAACTCGGGCATTGTAGCCGAGTTTAAGTGCTGGGTCATAATTCTCGTTCTTCTTCCGAGGATTACCCAAGCTAAAAGCGAGCCGATAAGTGCGTTACCGATTCCTATCCATGTTGAGGCGATACCATACTTCCAGCCAAATTGACCGGCATAGCCGATAAATATAACCGCGGAAAAGTAGGATGTACCGTAAGCAAAAGCAGTAAGCCAAGGGCCAACGCTTCTTCCGCCTAGTACAAAACCGCTGACATTCGTTGCATGGCGGCGGCAGTAAATTCCTACACCCACCATTACGCCGAAGAACAGAACAAGCATTAAAATTTTCAGAAACATAATGTCCTCCTATGTAAATTTATTTCAACCCAAATTACTTATTCAGGTCATTTATATGAATTTCATTTTGTTGAGCTACAACGCTTTCTCCGCAATACATTTTGCGAAGAACGGGCTTTTCGATTTTACCTGTTGGGTTTCTCGGAACGTCCGCAAAGATAATCTTTCTCGGACGCTTGTACCTCGGCAAAGCCATACAGAATTCGTTTACCTCTTCCTCAGTAAGCTTAAAATCCGGTTTAACCTCAATAATTGCTGTTGCAATTTCGCCGAGACGCTGGTCGGGAAGTCCGATTACGGCAACGTCCTTTATAGCGTTATTTGAGCGTAAATAGTCCTCAATCTGTACGGGATAGATATTCTCGCCGCCCGAGATAATAACGTCCTTTTTACGGTCAACGAGATAGATAAATCCGTCGCTGTCATATTCAGCCATATCGCCTGTATAGAGCCAGCCCTCGTTATCTAGAACTTCCTCTGTTGCCTTCACGTCTTTATAATAGCACTTCATAACACCGGGGCCTTTAACAGCAAGCTCGCCCACTCCGTCAGTGATAGTGTTTCTATTTTCGTCAACAATTCTAACTTCCCAGCCGTAGCCTGCAATGCCGATTGCTCCTACCTTGTGGGTATTTTCAATACCGAGATGAACGCATCCGGGACCAATTGACTCGCTGAGTCCGTAGTTTGTGTCGTAGTCGTGGTTCGGGAAAATTTCTTTCCAACGCTTAATTAATGTCGGCGGTACGGGCTGTGCACCGATGTGCATAAGTCGCCATTGACTTAGCTCGTAATCGCTAAGCTTAATTTTTCCGCTTTCGATAGCGTCCAAAATATCCTGTGCCCACGGAACAAGCAGCCAAACTATCGAGCAACGCTCCTCGCTTACGCAACGAATAATCCACTCGGGACTTACCCCGCGGAGGATAACCGCTTTTCCTCCCGAATAAAGACTTCCGAACCAGTGCATTTTTGCACCCGTATGATAAAGAGGCGGTATGCAAAGGAAAACATCATCCTTTGTCTGACCGTGGTGAGCGTGCTCAACCTTAGCAGAATGGACTAAGCTTGCGTGAGAATGCAGAATTGCTTTCGGGAATCCCGTAGTACCCGATGAAAAGTAAATAGCACCGTCATCCTCGTCGGTGATATAAACGCTCGGGGCGGTTGAGGAGCAATAGGCAATCAGCTTTTCGTAGCTGTCGGCAAATGACGGACATTCATCGCCTACATAAAATACATTCTTCACCTTCGGAACCTGATTTAAAATCTCCTCTACCCTGCCGATAAACTCGGGTCCGAAAACAAGAACATCGGAATCCGACTGTTTAAGACAGTATGCAATCTCGTCAGCGGTATAGCGGAAATTAAGCGGAACGGCGATAGCACCCATTTTAAGAATTCCGAAATAAATCGGGAGCCAGTCGATACAGTTCATAAGAAGTATCGCAACCTTATCGCCCTTCTTAACTCCTCTTGTTAAAAGAAGGTTTGCAAAGCGGTTAGCCTTGATATCAAATTCGCCCCAGGTGAGCTGTTTTCTAAAAGCACCCGTGCGGTTCGATTCAATCAGAGAATACTCTCTCCATGTAACGTGAGGTATGTTTTTAACCTCGGGATTAATCTCAACCAATGCAATATCGTTTTTAAAATATGTAACGTTTCTGGTTAATAGCTCTGTGATTGGCATAATATTTCTTCCTTTTTCTTTCCCAAAACATTTAATTAAACAACAAAAAAGCTCCGCTCGCACAGACGGAGCGACTATTTTCTATTACATTATCCTTCTAAATACGGTAATTGTCAAGTATATCTAAACATCAGAATAGTTTTTTGTGAATTCTGTACAAAATACCCTCTGCTTTTTAGTTTAAGTTGCTAAAGCTTTAAAGCATAAAAGTGTTTTAAATCTCTTCGTCATCACTTGAAGTCCCTATCTTATCTCCATATAACCCAAACCATTCTTCCTCTATCTGACTTTAGATAGAGAGGATGGGTTCTGCTGTAGACTTTTAATCAAACGTATAAAGGATGACATAAACAAGAAAAAGCAGACGGAAAATTCGTCTGCCTTAGGGTTTATAAATAGATATTATTTTAATTGTTTTCGGATAAGCCGAGCAAATAATCAGAGGATACGTTGAAGTATCTGCAAAAAGTGATTATATCATCAATGCTCGGTTCATATTTTCCACACTCAATATATGATATTTTACGCTGCGTCATATTTGTTGCTACACCTAATTGAGTTTGATTAATTTCTTTTTCCTCGCGTAAAAGCCTGATTTTCTCGCCAAATGATAATTTCATTTTAATCACCAAGCGTATTATATGATAGACAGAAACTTTCTATTGACTTTTAGATAGAAAATGTCTATAATTATTTTATAACTATTATAAAGGGGAAATAAATATGACATATGAGCAAATCAAAGACTACCTATTCATTATTATGGAAATGGAGAAAAACATTTACATACAAGGAAATACACTTGATAGATTAAAATCTATTAGTAATAATTTGGGCAGAAAAGTAAGAATTCTTATTCCCAAAAAACAGGAAGCCAATAAAGTTGAAATGTCAAATTACATTATCGGAGGAGGTGCATTTGGATTTATTGGCGGTTTCGGAATTAAGATTATTTTGGAAGCTGCAGCAAAAAGCGGTCCAAATAGACCTCAAGGACTTTTTCAGGAAATAAGTAGTTTAGGTGAATCTATGTGGGCAGGTTTAATTTGGGGAATAATTTGTATGGTTATTGGTTGTGTTATCGGATGCATTATTGCCGGAGGTATTAATGCCTCTAATGAGGAAGAAAAGG
>JAFLSL010000085.1 GCA_022510985.1 Ruminococcus sp.
TACAAAAATGAAAAATAACTTAGAAAGAACAGGAAATATAGATAATTATATAATTTTCTGTATTTTTAAAGAAATCTATCCCAGCATAACGTCTAAAAGCATCATTAAAGCAAAACCCGCTACAATGCCCATTGTGGCAAAATAAGGGTGGGTATCTTTATTTTGCTGACATTCGGGAATAAGCTCGTGAACCGCAACGAGTATCATACAGCCCGCCGCAAAGGCTAAAGCGTAGGGCAAAATTGTCTGAATATAAATAACAGAAATTGCACCGATTACACCTGCAACAGGCTCGACAAGTCCCGAAGCTTGACCGATAAAAAAGCTGCGTTTGCGTGAATAGCCTTCCCGCCGCAGCGGAATTGAAATTGCCGCTCCCTCGGGGAAATTTTGCAGACCTATTCCGACCGCAATTGTGATTGCACCCATAAGGTTTTCGAGCGTAAAGTTTGAGCTTTGCAGAGCACCGAACGCCACGCCCACAGCTAAGCCTTCGGGGATGTTGTGGAGCGTTATCGAAAGAACAAGCATAATAATTCGGTTAAGCCGTTCGTTGTGGTCCCCTTGGCTCACATAAAGCTTTCTTCTCGATAGAGTAACGATTTTATCGGAAATCCACATAAAAACAGCACCGAGAACAAACCCGATTGTTGCCACTAAGTATGATGGTAATACCGAAGTTTCCTCGGCTAGCTCAATCGAGGGCTGTAAAAGCGACCAAAAGCTCGCCGCAATCATAACGCCTGAGGCAAAGCCGAGCATTAGATTGAGCACCTTTGAGCTTGGGGATTTAAAGAATACGACCGTCGCCGCACCCAAAGATGTGACAAACCACGTTCCGAGCGTTGCAATTAACGCATATATAACAAGGTTATTCATTTTCTACCTCCTAAATCATTATATTAAGGAGAGTAGAATGGGTGAAACTTAACAATTAAGAATTAAAAAGCCGGAAAGAAAAAATTTTCTTTCCGGCTTTTCTGACTTAATTTTTTAATAAATCTATCGCCTTCTGACCGTCGCTTTTTATGGCGGTCTTTAAATTTTCAAGGCTGTTAAACTTCTTTTCGGGGCGGATAAATTCCACTAAACGAACGTCCACAGTTTCTCCGTAGAGATTTCCGCCCTTAAATTGAGGCATCCACGTTTCGCAAATCGGGCTGTTTTTATCGCTTACGGTAGGTTTTACACCGATATTCGTAACGCCGATATATTCCTTTTTGTCAAGGGTTACAATTGAGGCATAAACTCCGAATTTAGGAAGAACGATACCGTCCTCGAACTTTAAGTTTATTGTCGGAGTGTCCATAGATGTGCCGATATGATTGCCCTCAATCGACTTTCCTGTTATTCCGAAACGATAGCCTAAAAGATTGTTTGCGACTTTTATTTCGCCGTTTTTAAGGCGGTTTCTGATTTCGGTTGAGGAAACGATAATGCCGTTCTTTTTAACCGGTTCACAAATCCCGACAGAAATGTTTTCTCTTTTGCAAAGCTTTTTTAGCGTATCGGTGTTGCCCGAGCCTAGCTTTCCGAATTTGTAGTTAAATCCGCAGAAAACTTCTTTTGCCTTAAAGATATCGCGGATAATTTTCGTTACAAACTCTTCGGGGGATTTGTTTTTCAGGTTTTCAAAATCTAGAATATAAAGAATTTCTATCCCGAGTTCTTCAAGAATTTTTATTTTTTCGCTGTAGGTTGAGAGAAGCGAATTTTTATCCTTTGGTTTCGGAGTTGAAGAAAAGGTGAACGCCGCAGGGACAAGTCCGTGTTTTTTACATTCTGCGGCACGGCTCAAAACCGCTCTGTGTCCGAGGTGAACTCCGTCGAAATACCCGAGTGCAACGGCAGTGGCTTTGTCCGATGGGGTTAAATCCCGAAAAACCTGCATTGTATCGGGCTCCTTTCGTAATTTTAAAGAATTAAATCTTTCCCGATTTTAAAAGCATCTCGAGCTTTAAAATCGCAATCTGGGTTTTGGCATCGGGTAGCTGGTTGTTTAAAACCATTTCAACCGCCTTTTCAAGCGGAATTTTTTCGACGTTTAAAAATTCGTCCTCGTCGGGATGCTGCTCTCCGACTGACTTTACTTTGCAGGCGTACAGATGGATGATTTCATCCGTGTAGCCTGTGCTCGGGTACATTGCCCCGAGTGAAATAAAGCTGTAGCCCTCGCAGCCTGTTTCTTCTAAAAGCTCACGCTTTCCGTTTTCTAAAACGGTCGAGCCTTTTTCGAGCTTTCCCGCGGGAAGTTCAAGCGTAATTTCCTTGTACGGATATCGAAACTGCCGAACAAAGTAGAGGTTATTTTCCTCATCAAGCGGAGCAACACAAACTCCGCCGACGTGGTTTACAACCTCACGGCTTGCGGTTTTTCCGTCGGGAAGTTCTACTTCGTCTAGAAGAATACGAAGGATTTTTCCGTCAAAAACTGTTTTGCTGTTTAAGGTTTTTTCGCTGAGATTGTCCATAATTTTATTCTTCTTCGTCGGTTTCGTCACGCATATAATCAACGTCGCTTATAATGCTGTCGATTATATCGTCGCGGATTATTCCGTCATCGTTTGTGATTTCGGACTGCTTTGTAATGTCGATAAGCTCCTCAGCAGGTTCGGTTTCGTATATATCGTCGTTTTCTTCAATTATGTGTTCGTCATCATCAATGACTTCCATTTCCATAGCAACCTGCTCAGCCTGCTGCAGCGGTGTCAGATTTTCGCTCGGAATTGAGCCTACAATGCTCTGCTGAATGGTCTGGAACTTTGAAGAAAATCTGTCGTCATCCTCAAAGGCTTCCTCAACGTTGTCGATTGCGTTCTTAGCGTAGCCGTCATCACCAATTCCATCTTGCGATGCAAGCTCCGCCTGAACCTTTGCAATAGCCGCCTTCTGTTTAGCAAGCTTACGTTTAGCCTCAGCCTTTGCTTTAAGCTCAACTAAGTGGTTCTGCGGCTTTGTAACGTGGTTGCCTTCTTCACCGAAGTAGATGTTGTACCATACGATAAAGATGTAAACCGTCCAAACCTTTCGGCTGTTGTCCTCTTTTCCGCTGAAATGCTCGTCAAGCCACGAAATGAGTATATCTGTGTTGAAAAATTTTTGTGCTGTTTCTGACTGAAAAGCACGTTTAACTACATTGTAATACTGCTCGTCCCTGAGCCATACTCTGGTCGGAACGGGGAATCCGAGCTTTTCTTTCTCTGCGGTTTCAAGCGGAAGGTGACGCTGAGCCGCTCTTCGCATTGCGTACTTTGTGTTGTATTTATTGCAACGCAGATGTGTCGGTAATGAGGACGCAACCTTGAAAACCTCTTTGTCAAGGAAAGGAACTCTAAGCTCCAGAGAATTCGCCATCGACATTCTGTCTGCCTTTAAAAGAATGTCGCCGACCATCCAAAGGTTGATATCTAAGGTCTGCATTCTTGTAACATCATCCTGACGGCGTGTGCGGTGGAGAATTCTGCGGGTTAAGCGTTGGGGCTTTGTCGCAATTGAGGGGTCACGGAGAAGATTACGTTTTTGCTCGTAATCGTACATAAACGCGTTGCCGATATAACGCTCCTCGAGCGGATGAGTTGCCCTTATGATATAATCTCTGCCTTTAATGTCGGGCAGTTTTTTTGCAAGCTTGCAAAGTGCCTTACGGATAGCGTAGGGAACTAAGGTCTGATAAATTTTGAAAACTCTCGGGTCGTTGTAGCATGTGTAACCGCCGAACAGCTCGTCTGCACCCTCGCCCGAAAGAACAACCTTTACATATTCGCTTGCAAGACGAGATACAAAGTAAAGTGCAATACAGCTCGGGTCGGCGAGAGGCTGGTCCATATGGTACTGAACTGTCGGAACAGCGTCCCAGAACTCCTCGCTTGAGATAAGGTGGGTGTGATGCTCAACCCCGATTTGCTTTGAGAGGTTGCTTGCCCAGGAAATTTCGTTGTACTTCTGACCGAAGTCAAAGCCCACGGTAAAGGTCTTTTGGTCTGCAAAATATGTGGAAACGTAGCTTGAATCAACTCCGCTTGAGAGGAAACAACCGACCTCAACGTCAGCGATTTTGTGGGCGTTGACGGAGTTTTCAAACACCTTTTCAATTTTGTCGACAGCCTCTTCCTCCGTCATATTTTCGTCGGGTTTAAACTTAGCCTCCCAATAGCGGATTGTTTCAACCTCGCCGTTTTTAAAGGTCATATAGTGACCGGGCAAAAGGCAGTAAACGCCCTCGAAAAATGTTTCGGGCGGAACTGCGTATTGGAAAGAAAGATAGGTGTCTAAAGCTTTATAGTTAAATTTCTTTTCATATTTCGGGTGCTCAAGAATACTCTTGATTTCACTGCCGTAGATTAAATCCTTGCCGACTACGGTGTAGTGCATCGGCTTAATTCCGAAGAAATCACGTGCAACAAAAAGGCTCTTGTCCTTTGTGTTGTAGATGGCAAAGCCGAACATTCCGCGAAGCTTTAGGAGCATATCCTCGTGCCACTGCTCATACCCGTGGACTAAAACCTCGCTGTCTGCGTCGGTTGCAAAGGTATGACCTGCTTTGATAAGCTCTTTTCTAAGCTCCTTGTAGTTATAGATTTCGCCGTTAAAGGTTAGTACGAGGGTTTTGTCCTCGTTGTAAATCGGCTGATGACCCGCCTCAAGGTCAATAATGCTGAGCCTTCTGAACCCCATACTGATATAATCGTCAGAGAAAAATCCGTCGGAATCGGGACCGCGGTGAGTAATAACCTCGGTCATATTTTTTATAACTTTATCGCGGTCAAGAACTTCGCCCGTAAATCCGCAAATACCACACATATTGAAAACTCCTTCCAATTTGTAATCGAATATACATATACATTATAACTATACCACAATTTACCTATAGTTGCAATTGAAATTCAAAAATAAAATAAACACTTTGGCAAATATTGAAAAACCGCTCGGTTAGATGTATAATAAATAGCGATATGAGTTAAAAGGTAAAGGAAGGGTGCTATGTTCGGGCTTTTAGGAACATTTGTAAATGTGGGTACTGTGCTTTTGGGCAGTTGTATCGGAATGTTGTTTAATAAAAAAATTCCGAAAAGGCTGACCGACAGCCTGTTTAAAGCACTTGGGCTTGCTACAATTTTTATCGGGGTGAGCGGTTGTCTTTGCGGACACAGCACAATTCTCATCATAGTTTCGCTGATTTTCGGAACGCTTATCGGCGAGATTGTTGACCTCGACAAAGGGATAAATAAATTCGGGAACTTTCTGGAGAGCAAATTCGATAAGGATAACCCGAATTCGAGAATGGCTGAGGGATTTGTCACCGCGTCGATACTTTTCTGCATAGGCTCGATGACGATAGTCGGCTGTCTTAATGCGGGACTTAAGGGTGACTGCACCGTGCTTTTTGCAAAATCGGCACTCGACCTCTGCTCGTCAATGATTTTTGCAAGCACTATGGGGATGGGCGTATTGTTCTCAGCGGCATTTGTGCTTGCGTATCAGGGACTTCTGACTGTGATTGCTGTGTGGATTAGCCCGTATTTAAGCTCAGTTGTAATCGACGAAATGAGCTGTGTCGGATATATTATCATCATCGGCTTAGGTCTTACAATGGTTGCACAAATCAAGATTAAGCTTACGAATATGGTGCC
>JAFLSL010000086.1 GCA_022510985.1 Ruminococcus sp.
AATAATAATGGATTATAGTGGATAAGTTTTGATTTTGTTTTTAACAAAATTTCCACAAATGCTTAAATATAAGGAAAGGAAAAATATGGAACATTTTACTGAAGCTTGGGGCGTTATTTGTGACTATTGCAGAAGGCAAATGACCGATATCGCCTACAATACTTGGATAAATAGAATCGAACCCGTCAGCCTTGATTTTGACAGAAAACAGGCAGTTTTGCTTGTCCCGAACGACTTTCACCGCCAAACTCTGGAGCGTTGCTACAAGCTTTTACTTCAGGATACATTTAAAGCAGTTTTCGACACGGAAATTGAAGTTGTTTTTACAATCCCGAGCGAGGATCCCGTTGAGGAAATTAAAGAAGAAATTATGGACAACGGCTATGAATATACCTTCGATACATTTATCGTCGGAAATTCAAATAAATTTGCTCACGCAGCGTGTTTGGCTGTTGCTCAGAATCCGTCAAAAGCGTATAACCCGCTTTTCCTCTACGGAAACTCGGGACTTGGAAAAACACACCTGCTCTATGCTATCGGAAACGAAATTAAAAAGAATGACTCTTCAAAGTCAATCTGCTATGTAAAAGGTGACGATTTTACAAACGAGTTGATTGAATCGCTGCACAGAGCAACTATGTCGGATTTCCGCCAAAAATACCGCTACGCTGACGTGCTTTTAGTTGATGATGTTCAGTTTATAGGAGGAAAAGAAAGTACACAGGAGGAATTCTTCCACACATTTGAAACTCTCTATCTTGCCCAAAAGCAGATAATCTTAACCTCAGACAGACCTCCAAAGGAAATAAAAACCCTTGACGATCGCCTTAGAGGAAGATTTGAAATGGGACTTATCGCTGATATTCAGCCGCCCGATGTTGAAACAAGAATTGCAATTATAAAACGCAAGGCGGAAATTATGAATATCGAAATTCCGAAAGATGTCTGCGAATACATTGCAAATAATTTAAAAAGCAATATCCGCCAGCTCGAGGGAACAGTTAAAAAAATAAAAGCTAAAAATAATCTTGACGGTGAAAAACCTTCTATAAAATCAGTTCAGAATATTATCGCTGATATTTTAAATAATGACACTCCTCCCGAGGTTACGGTTGAAAAAATTATCGAAGAGGTTGCCAGAACCTTTAACGTAACCGAAGAAGAATTAAGAAGTCCTAAAAATCGCAGTGCCTACATAAGCTCACCCCGTCAGGTTGCAATTTACATCACAAATGAGCTGACAACCCTAACTCAGGAAAGAATAGGAAAAGAGTTCGGCGGAAGAGATCACTCAACAATAAAATATGCGATTGATACAACCTCAAAGAAAATAAAAAAGGATTCAAAACTCCGTTCTATTGTAGAAGATATTATAAAAAATTGCAGTTCATAACTCTAAAAATTTTTAACAATTTTTTCAACTTTTAACAATCACTTTTCCACAGAGTGGGGAAAAGTAAAGTTACTCGGAAAAATTTTCCACATCTTCAACAATATTAAAATGAAAACTCAATATTAATTTTTCCAGTTATTTTCTCATAAATTGAAAGATTCAACATTTCAACATCCTCTACTACTACTACTATATAATATAATAACATTTATGTATTAAAACGCTTCGCGTTTAAAAAAGGAGTTAATAAAATGAAGATAAACGTTTTGCGTACAGATTTAGCAAATGCTGTTTCAATTGTTTCAAGAGCAGTTTCAAATAAAGCTTCAATTCCTGCTTTGGAAGGACTTTTAATAAAAGCCTACGGCTCAAAAATTACAATTTCAGGCTACGACCTTGAAATCGGAATTAACACAAGCATTGATGCAACCATTTCCGCTCAGGGCGAAATTGTTGTAAGTGCAAAACTTTTCTCGGAAATCGTAAGAAAATTACCCGAAGAGGTTGTTTGCATTGAAACTGACGACAGAATGATAACTTACATAACAAGCGGTCACGCTGATTATCAAATTGTCGGAATGAATTCTGCCGAGTATCCTGACCTTCCTGAGTTCGAGGAAACAGAAGGATTTGAAATTGAAGGAAATGTTTTAAAAGAAATGATTCGCCAAACGGTTTATGCAGTTTCCGACAACAACGCAAAGCCTATTTATACAGGATCACTTTTTGAAATTGAAAATAAAAGCTTTAAAATTGTTGCAGTTGACGGCTACAGAATGGCAATTCGTCAGGAAGCTGTTGATTGCGATGAAAATACTCAGTTCGTAGTTCCCGGAAAAACTCAGCAGGAAGTTTTAAAAATTGTCGGAAATGATGAGGAAAATGTTTATGTAAGCGTCGGTCAAAGACATATTATGTTTAAAATCGGCTCATATTCCGTAATTTCCCGACTGATTGAGGGAACATTCCTCGATTATAACAGCACTATTCCGAAAACTCAGAAAACAGAGGCTACTGTTAACACAAGACTTTTAATCAACGCGGTTGACCGTATGTCACTTTTGAACGGCGATAAAATTCAAAGTCCCGTAAGATGTAATTTTGTAAACGGAGAAATTCATTTCTCCTGCACTTCGGCAATCGGAAAAGCAAACGATGTAATTTCCGCTCCTATTAACGGCGATGATGTTGAAATCGGCTTTAACAACCGCTATCTTTTAGACGCACTCAGAAATATCGATGCAGATGAAGTAAAAATTACTTTAAACGGAGGACTTTCTCCGATGATTATCAAACCTGTTCAGGGCGATAGTTTTATCAGTCTTGTTGTTCCGATGAGGCTCTCTAATGAATAGAGAAAAGATTAAAGTAGAGGGCGAGTTTATAAAGCTGCAGGATATTTTAAAATTCAGCGGACTTTGTATGACCGGCGGTCACGCAAAAATTGTAGTGCAAAACGGCGAGATAAAAGTAAACGGAGAAGTTTGCACGATGCGTGGAAAAAAGCTTAGAACCGGCGATGTTGTGGAATATGACGGAAAAGAAATTGAAGTTATTTTAGTTTAAAAAATAAAAAGAGGTATGCGGTTTGTATGTAACAAAATTACAATTTAAAAATTATCGCAACCTTTGTGACGACGTTGTAAAGCCCTGCGAAAAAATCAATGTAATCTACGGAAACAACGCACAGGGAAAAACGAATATTTTAGAGGCTTTGTGGCTTTTTTGCGGAGGTCACAGCTTTAAAGGCTCCAAGGAAAATGAGTTTATAAAATTCGGCGAAAAATTTGCGAAAATTAATGCGGAATTTTTCTCGCAAGGCAGAGAGCAGAGTGCCGAGATTATTTTTAACGGAATAAAAAAAGAGGTTTTTATAAACGGTGTTAAGAAAAATTCGTCAGCTGCCTTGATAGAAAAATTTAATGCGGTAGTTTTTTCGCCTGAGGATCTTACTCTGGTAAAAAGAGGTCCGTCCGCACGAAGAAGATTTATCGACAGTGCAATTTGCAGAGAAAAATTAAAAAATGCAATTGTCATTTCAAAATATAATCAGACCTTAAACCAAAGAAACGCTCTTTTAAAAGATATCTACAGACATCCCGAGCTGAAAAATACGCTTGAAATTTGGGACGATACACTCTGTTCTTTGGGAGCAAAAATTATTTTTCAAAGGCTTTCGTATATAGAAAAGCTTTCCTCGGACGCCCGCGAATATCATTTCGGAATTTCTGATAATACCGAAAAATTAGAGATTATTTACAATTCAAATTGCGGTGCAAAAACGGGGGACAGCGAAGGAGAAATTTTTGAAAAACTGTCGGGTGCTTTAAAATCGTCAAAAAAAGAGGACATAAACAGCGGTTATACAAATATCGGTCCTCACCGAGACGATTTCGATATTTTTATAAATGACAGAAAAGCAAAAATTTTTGCATCTCAAGGTCAGCAAAGAAGTGCGGTTTTATCCCTGAAATTAGCCGAGGCAAATGTGCTTAGCACCTTGACCGGGGAAAATCCCGTTATTCTTCTCGACGACGTGCTTTCCGAACTTGATAGTAAACGCAGGGATTTTTTGCTCAATAAAATAAAGGATTATCAGGTTTTTATAACGACCTGCGAATTAAATGAAGAGGAAGCATTAAAAGAGGGAAAGAAATTTTTAATAAAAGAAGGAAAGATAAGCTGATATGTACCTTCATTTGGGAGAAAAAACGGTTATAAGAACCGAAAACATAATAGGAATTTTTGACCTCGACAACAGCACAATTTCAAAACATACGAGAAATTATCTGACAGTCGCTGAGAAAAAAGGCGAAGTTGTAAATGTAAGCTATGAACTTCCGAAATCATTCATAGTTTGCAAGGAAGAAAAAGAAAAAAAGGTTTATATAAGCCAAATTTCAAGCAATACTCTTTATAAAAGAATTCTAAATAATAAGGAAGGAAGACAAGTATGAGAAAATACTGTCCGTACTGCGGAAGAAGAATTTCTTATTTTACCACGTTCCACGAAAAAAAAAGAGGAATTCACACCTGTACCCGTTGTAAAAAGGAAAGCAAAATAAAAACCGATTTCCGACTGATTATAGCTTTCATTGCGGTTGTGCTGGTTGTGTTTATGTTTATGGTGGTTTGGATGGGCTCCGGAAATTACAACAACTTTCTAGGAGTAATAATAACAGCGGCAATTTTAATGGTATTTTACTTCTCAACCCCGATTTTTATTCGCTTTGTTCCGCTAAAAAAATACAGAGTACAGGAAGAACCCAAAGAAGAATTCGAATATGAATACGAGCCTATGTCTGACGATGAAACTTTTCCCGAGGAAAGCAAGTTTACCTTTAATCGTGACGTTTTTGATAAGGTTAAAGAAAAGAGAAATTCAACAATTACCCGCAACAATGCGGAAAACTCAGACAGCATAGAACACACAAAAATCGCTGACAAAACCTACATACCGATTATAAATGATGTGACCGAGTCCCACGCTTCGTCAGAGGACGTTCCGCTTAGAAGAGTAAATACACCGAGTGGGAATTATACCGATTACAAAACAAAGGAAAATTTTGACGACGAGGTTTCATCATACGTTCAGAAAAAAGTTCCGAAAAAACCTGACGGATCCCGATATACAGCGAACAGGAAACTTTGATTATGTTTAAATTACCTGTCTGTCCGTATTGCCACACAGTCTACAGTTACGGCGAAGTTAAAAAGTCAGAAAAAAAAGAGATTATAAAATGCTACCACTGCAAAAATAATTTTAAACAGGGGAGAGCAAAAGGGTTTTTATTCTTAGCTTTTATAATCGTAGCTTTAGCGGTTCTTATAAATAAGGCAATTTTAAATCTAACGGCGGATATAGTAACGTCGCTTATTCCGCTTTTGGCTATAAGCTTAATAGCAGTAATTTTATTTATAATTTTATCTCCGTATTTTATCGAATTTAAAAAAATAAAAAATGAAAAGATTAAAGAAATTCCATCGGTAAAAATTACGGATGATATAAAATTAAAACAAAAACGCAGTATTAAAAAAAGAAATAATGAATAGAAGAATATTTGGAGGTAATTGAATGGAAAACGAAGATGTAAAGGTATCGAAAGTCGAAAATGAATATGGTGCTGACGATATACAGGTCCTCGAAGGACTTGAGGCGGTCAGAA
>JAFLSL010000087.1 GCA_022510985.1 Ruminococcus sp.
GATGTATGAAATGGGGAAAACTATTTACTTCTCTAAGGGAAGCCAAACCAATATTAAAATTACAACAAAGGAAGATCTCGACCTTTTTGAGGGCTATGTTTTATTAAAGCAGAAAAGGGAAGGAAAACTTATTCTTGATAAGGAATAAAGGAATAAAGATGGATTCAACACAAAATTATTTACTCAATCTTTTGATTGAAATTGATACAATTTGCAAGAAATATGATATCGAATATTTTATAGACTACGGTACCACCCTCGGAGCAGTTCGCCACGAGGGCTTTATTCCATGGGATGATGATATCGATATTAATATGACTGAGGAAAACTACTACAAATGGGTTGAGGCGTGCAAAAAGGAGCTTGATCCCTCTAAGCGTGTTTATGGCGACAATAGGCTTGACAGAGATTTCCCCGGAACTTTCGGACGCTATATTGACGTTGAAAGTCTGAGAATAAGCTCGCATTTTGCTTTCTGGAAACCTATTTGCGGTCAGAGCATTGATGTGTTCTATCTTCTCGAATTACCCGGAGATCCTGTGAAAAAGCAGGAAATGATTGATCTTTATTTTGCTTATGATGAGTATGCAAATTCAAGCTACCGCCACTATCGCTACAAAAATGATGCACAAATGAAACTCTACAATAAATTTTGCCGTATGGAAAAATTTATGGGAAAAGAGCGTGTGCTAAGAAAGCTTGAAAAACAGCTGTTTAATAAACACTATGACGATTGCGATACCTATATCGTAACTTCTGCCCGCAAGTACGGACCTTCATCAATCGCACCTAAAGAGTTGTACGATACAGTTTACTATGCCGATTTTGAGGGACATAAATTCCCAATTTCAGGTCGCTATGCCGAAATGTTGACCTATTATTACGGCGATAACTGGAATTTTCTTCCTAACGAAAAGAAGCATCATTCCAAAATGTCACATTCAGGTATTTCCTGTGATGACTATGTTTCAGATTATATGCGATTAATTGACGAAAAATCTATGAAAAAAGAACGTCAAAAGGCTAAGCATATCCTTGTTGAAGAGGGTTACAAAATCGGCAAATATCTTGATTTAGTTCACGAAAAGCTCGGCGAGCTTGCACTGATGAAAATTGAAAAGAAGATTAAAGAGAATAACATTGATTTAGACTCTCTTTTAGATCCTTCTTCGCCTGAAAAGCTTGCAACACTCGACAGCATCTTTTCTGACTATTACGAAAGACAGCTTCATTCGAGTGTGTATTATTGGGAAAATTATCTTGATATCGGCGAAAGGTATTTCTATGCCGCTGTTTTTAACCTTATATATACACGAAATAATTTTTCAGCCGCTAACAAGATTCTTAATATAAGAATAGCAAACGGCTATCAGCCCGATGAAAAATTCAAGAAACTTTGGGATGTTGTACTCACAGTTCGCAAAATTAAAGCTGAAATGGTCTACAAGAACTATGACGAGGCTGAAAAGCTTATCTGCGAGGCAATAGAAAAATACCCATATCAAAAGGAAGTTCAGCTTTATGCTCTCGAGATTAAAGTTGTAAAGAATGATTTTGAGGGTGCCGAAAAGCTTCTTGAAGAACTTACCCCCAAATATCCCGATGAATACCGTCTTAAAAAGGCACTCGGTGATATTGCTTTTTCACGCGGAGATAAAGAAACCGCTGATAAATATTATGACGATATAATGAAGAATTCGAATAACGGACTTCTTCATTTAGATATCCGCAAGAAAAGAGGTGCCTGAAATGACAAATGTACAGTCAAAACTTCTTTCACTTGTGGACGAAATTGTAGAGATTTGTAAGAAAGAAAAGCTTAATTACATTGTTTCTGATGTTACTGCCGCTTATATAACGGATCACAAGAGCTTTAATGAGGATCAGTGCCTTTTCAATATTATGATGCCGCTGCCTGATATAATAAAGCTTGAGAAATATGTAAACAAAAACCTAAGCGAAACCCGCATAATTGAGTATTGGAAAAACAATCCCGACCTTTATATGCTCAAATTCAGATATGTTGACAAAACAACTTTATTCTTTGACGGCGGTGTGGCTGAAAAGCGTAAATATAACGGCATCTTTGTCAACATTTTACCAACTCGTGAGTTTGAGCCTGCTAATGATGTCCGCGGAATCGAAAGATATATCCAGATACAGAATTACGGTCAAAAATCTCTTGTTCCTGCTCTCATAATATGCAAGCTTCTTTCGCGAATTACTCACATTAATATCTTCAAATCACTTGTTATGCGTCGGGTAAAGCTTGATAACGCTAACTACATTCACTACGGCTTGCTCAAAAGCGGAAAAATGACAAAAGAAAAAATGATAGATTACGTCATAACCGAAAACCTTAAAGCTAATAAGCCGTTCAGATCTGCACGTTTTCTTCCTGAGGAGCTTGTAAATGAAAACGAGGAAATTAAAGAAAATTGCCTTGCATTTATGAACGATAAAAGCAACGTTATTAAACTTCCTATCGATCTTTATACTAACGTAAAAGAAGTAGAGTTTGAGGGCAGAAAGTATAATGTTTACGCTGAACAGGAAAAGTATCTTGAAACTATGTACGGTGCTGACTGGTACGCTATATCCCGTGAAGATATTCCCGGCAGCACTCGTTCAACTGTAATCTGTGATACCGAAATTCCGTATGAAGAGTATATGGAATATATCAAGGATGACGAGGTTACTTTAACAGATATCCGTGAACGCAAGCTGGAATACAATATATGGATGGGCAAGGTTCACAATCCTGCTGTAAATAAAACATGGCGAACATTTTACAGAGCACGCCGCAGCGTGGACAGAATTGATATATGGTATAAGCTTAGGAATAAACGCGATAAACTCGCAGAGGCGTATGAAGCAAAGGATATTGCTAAGCTAAAGAAAATCCTGAAGCCATATATTAACGCAACCGAAAGATATCGTGTAGACAAAATCGGATTCTATATAGATGACGAGCTATTTAAGTATGCAACCTTAGTCTGGGAAAGTGAAAACCGCCCCGGAAAAACCGACAGCGAAGGTAATATGCTTACTTATGCCCAGTATATCTATTCGCTTGTACCCGATATTTACAAAACCGAAACACCTGACGAATACTTTGCAAAGCGTGGTACACAAATAATCGATAATTAATTTCAAATCTAAAGAAGATAGTTTAAAGGCTATCTTCTTTTTCTTTTGTTCTGTTCTTATAATAAAAAGTTTACATTTAACTTTCTCTATGATATAATTACAATGTATATTTATATGTAAAGTTGGGTTATTATGGAAAATAAAATGTCACGCTTTAAAGCAAGAGAACAGGGATTTATTCTTATTTTTGAAAAGATGTTTAACGAGGATTCCCTAGATGAGATAATTGATGCAGCGGAGCAGTCCAGAGAGGTTGTTTTTGATACTTATGCAAAACAGCTTGCAAACGGAGTGTACAGCGAGCTTGATTATATCGATAATCTTATTGAATCTCACCTGAAAAAGGGGTGGTCAATAAAACGTATTTCAAAACCAAGTCTTTCAATTCTGAGACTTGCGATTTATGAAATGAAGTTCAACGATGATATTCCTGACAGCGTTGCTATCAACGAGGCTGTTGAGCTTGCCAAAAAATACACAATAGACGAAAGCAAGTTTGTTAACGGCGTTTTAGGCACAATTTCAAGAGAATAACTATGTATTATCTCGGAATTGATACAAGCAACTATACGACATCCGTTGCTTTAATTGATGAAAACAAAGAGATTATTCAGCAAAAAAAGCTTTTACCCGTGAAGTCAGGAGAAATAGGACTTCGCCAAAGCGATGCCGTATTTCATCATACCGCACAGCTTCATTCTTTATATACAGATTTGGTAAAAAATATTAATCCAGCTGAAATTAAAGCGATTGGTGTGTCAACCCGTCCTCGTAATGTAGAAGGCTCTTATATGCCTTGCTTTACCGTAGGACATAACGCAGCAAAAATCATAAGTGCAACGCTTAATGTTCCGCTCTATGCATTTTCGCATCAGGAAGGGCATATTGCCGCTGCAATTTTCAGCACCGAACAGGAAAAGTTTTTCTCTGAAAAATTTATCGCCTTTCACGTTAGCGGTGGTACAACCGAGGCGGTTCTTGCAAAGCCCGATAATTTTGGCTTTAAGCTTGATATAATTGCTAAAACTCTCGACCTCAATGCAGGACAGGCAATTGATAGGGTAGGAGTAATGCTCGGACTTGGTTTCCCCTGCGGTAAAGAGCTTGAAAAGCTTGCACTTAATTATAAAGGTGTGCTAAAGGTTAAAAAGTCTACTCTGAAAAACGAAAATTGTTGTCTGAGCGGAATTGAAAATATCTGTAATGACTTATACAAAAATAATTCTTCAAAAGAATATATAGCTGCCTATTGCTTAAAGTATATAGAAAATACTTTAAGCCTGATGACCGATAAACTCCTGAAAAAATACGGTAATCTTCCATTGCTCTATGCAGGAGGAGTAATGTCAAATTCGATAATCAGAAAATCTTTTGAATCTAAGTACAATGCGTATTTCGCAGCACCCGAGTTTTCCGCTGATAATGCCGCCGGCATTGCGTACCTAACCTATAGAAAGGCAATTTATGACAAATCCTGAGTTTTCAAAGCCACGTATAATAACTGTTTCACAACTCAATTATTATGTAAAATCCCTTCTCGATAACGACCCGCATCTCACAAATGTTTTTTTAACAGGAGAGATAAGCAACCTGACCGATCACTACAGAAGCGGTCATATTTACTTTTCTCTAAAGGATAAGAACGCGGTTGTGCGTGCTGTTATGTTTGCGGGAAATGCTCGTAATTTAAAATTCAAACCCGAAGAGGGGATGAAGGTTATTGTCCTTTGTCGTGTTTCCTTGTACGAAGCAACGGGCGGATATCAGATTTATGTCGAGGATATGCAGCCCGATGGCATAGGAGCGTTGACTTTAGCGTTTGAGCAGCTAAAAAAGAAACTTGAGGAAAAAGGGATTTTCTCCGCTGAGAATAAAAAGCCAATCCCCAAATTCCCGAAAACAGTCGGCGTAATAACCTCGCCCACAGGTGCTGCGGTTCAGGATATAAGAAATATTTTAACAAGACGTTTTCCAAGCGTAGATATTGTTTTATGCCCCGTACTCGTTCAAGGTACAGGAGCACCCGCTCAGCTTATAAATGCAGTTAATCTCTTTAATGAGTACGACCTTGCTGATGTAATTATAATCGGACGCGGAGGTGGTTCGATTGAAGATTTATGGGCATTTAACGACGAAAACCTTGCATATTCCATTTACGCGTCAAATATTCCCGTAATCTCCGCCGTAGGCCACGAAACAGATTTTACAATCTGTGATTTCGTTTCCGATTTACGAGCACCTACGCCTTCCGCCGCTGCAGAGCTTGCGGTACCCGACAGAGAAGAGCTGTTGTCTTATTACA
>JAFLSL010000088.1 GCA_022510985.1 Ruminococcus sp.
GCGATATTAGCACCTGCCATATAGTTGCCTTCCATGCCGTACTCCTTAGAAGCCTCGTCACAAGACTTGAAGATTTCCTTCATAATGTTCTTAAGTCTGCCGTCAACATCCTCGAATGTCCAAGAAAGACGCTCGGAGTTCTGGCTCATTTCAAGACCTGAAACTGCAACACCGCCTGCATTAGCAGCCTTAGCAGGACCATAAAGCATATTGTTAGCAAAGTAAACGTCGATAGCCTCGGGAGTAGAAGGCATATTAGCACCTTCACTTACTGCGTAGCAACCATTCTTTGCAAGAATCTTAGCGGACTCTTCGTCGATTTCGTTCTGTGTAGCACAAGGAAGAGCAATGTCACAAGGAATAGTCCAGATACCACTGCAGCCCTCTGTATAAGTAGCCTCAGGATGAACGTTAACGTATTCCTTAATTCTCTTTCTCTCAACTTCCTTAAGCTGCTGAACTAATTTGAGGTCAACACCGTTCTCGTCGTAGATATAGCCGTTAGAATCGGAGAGAGCAACAACCTTAGCACCAAGCTCTGTAGCCTTCTGTGTAGCATAGATTGCAACGTTACCGGAACCGGAGATAACAACTGTCTGATCCTTAAAGCTCTTGCCGTTAGCCTTTAACATCTCTTCTGTGAAGTAGCAAAGGCCGTAGCCTGTAGCCTCTGTACGAGCAAGTGAACCACCGAAGGTAAGACCCTTACCTGTGAGCACGCCTGTAAACTCGTTGCGAAGTCTTTTATACTGACCGAACATATAACCAATCTCACGTCCGCCTGTACCGATATCACCTGCGGGAACGTCTGTGTTAGGACCGATATGCTTGCAAAGCTCTGTCATAAAGCTCTGGCAGAAACGCATAACCTCGCCGTCGGACTTGCCCTTAGGATCGAAGTCGGAACCGCCTTTACCGCCGCCCATCGGGAGAGTTGTAAGACTGTTCTTAAAGATCTGCTCAAATCCGAGGAACTTGATAATTCCGAGATATACGGAAGGATGAAGTCTTAAACCGCCCTTATAAGGACCGATAGCTGAGTTAAATTCAATTCTGAAACCGCGGTTAACCTGTGTAACGCCGTTGTCATCTACCCAAGGAACGCGGAAAATAATCTGTCTTTCAGGTTCTACGATTCTCTCGAAAACACCTGCCTCAACAAGGTCAGGTCTCTTTTCAGCAACGGGCTCGAGGGAAATAAGTACCTCTGTTACAGCCTGAATAAACTCAGGCTCACCCTGGTTACGCTTCTTTACTGTTTCGAGTAAATCTGCTAAATACTTGTTCTGTAATGCCATAATAATTCCTCCATTCTTTTATATGCGTTTTAGCACATTAGTATAATAACACAACAATTTTATTATTGCAAGTTTTTTTTATTAAATTTCAAAATTTTATGCAAATTTTAGTATTTTAACGTATTTTTGAGTGGTTTTTAGTAACTTACTTGCATTTTATGTTGTCTTAAAATTCATTTTAGCAAGATTAAAGCGGCTTTGTAATGTCATCCGTCTTTGCATTTATGAGCTTTATTACATCGTTCGGATTAAGCTTAAGCTGAAATCCGATTTTGCCAGCACTGATATATACGCTCTCAAATTCTGATACAGAACTGTCAAAAATAGTTTTATACGAGCTTTTCATACCGATTGGCGACACGTTTCCTCTGGCGTATCCGCAGATTTTAACAAGGTCTTTAACGTGCGTCATTTCGATATTCTTCTCGCAGGCTGCCTTTGCGGCTTTCTTTAAGTCGAGTGCTCGGTTAACGGGAATGTCAAAAACATAGTACTCTCCGCTTTTTCCTTTAGCAACCAAGGTTTTGAAAACCTGAGCGGGATTTTGTCCCATAAGGGCTGCAACTTCGTTGCCCTCTAAGGCTTCGTTTGTATGTGGATATTCCAAAACCTCGTAGGAAATCTTCGCTTTATCTAAAATTCTCATTGCGTTTGTTTTTAAATTTTTTGCCATTTTACCACCGCAGTTTATCAGAGTTTTATCTCAGTATAACAAAAATATCCGCTGCCGTAAAGGCAACGGATTTTTGATAATTCGATTTCTTTTGTTTTCTTAGAATTATTTAACCGCCTCAAAAGCCTCCTGCAAATCGAAGAGTATATCGTCAATATGCTCTGTACCGATTGAAAGACGGATTGTGTTCGGCTTAATGCCCTGTTCCTCAAGCTCTGCACCTGTGAGCTGGCTGTGAGTTGTTGATGCAGGATGAATAGCAAGCGACTTAACGTCGGCAACGTTCGCGAGAAGTGAGAACACCTGAAGATTGTCGATAAACTTCTTAGCGGTTTCTTCATCACCTTTAATCTCGAATGTAAAGATTGAACCGCCGCCGTTCGGGAAGTATTTCTTATAAAGCTCAGAATAGCCTGAATCCTCAAGTGACGGATGATTAACATGTTCAACCTGCGGATGGTTTGCAAGAAACTCAACGACTTTAGCCGTATTTTCCGCGTGACGCTCAACTCTGAGCGAAAGGGTTTCAAGTCCCTGGAGGAAAATAAATGCGTGGAACGGAGAAAGCGTTGCACCGGTATCACGAAGGAGAATTGCTCGGATATATGTTGCAAATGCCGCACCCGGAGCCGCCTGCGTAAATACCGCTCCGTGGTATGACGGATTCGGCTCTGAGAACTGAGGGAATTTACCGCTTGCTGCCCAGTCAAATTTTCCGCCCTCAACGATTACACCGCCGATTGCGGTACCGTGACCTCCGATAAACTTTGTTGCGGAATGAACTACGATATCTGCACCGTATTCAAACGGTCTTACAAGATAAGGAGTTGCGAATGTACTGTCGACTACGAGCGGAATATTGTGCTTATGTGCAACAGCCGCAACCTTCTCGATATCAATAATATTTGAGTTCGGGTTGCCGAGCGTTTCAATATAGAGAGCCTTTGTATTTTCGTTGATAGCATTTTCAAATGCACCTTCCTCATCGGGATCAACGAAGGTAGTTGTGATTCCGTAGTCAGGAAGCGTATGTTCAAACAAGTTATACGAACCGCCGTAGATAGTCTTTGCTGCTACGATATTATCGCCTGATTTAGCGAGTGCCTGAATTGTATATGTAATAGCGGCAGCACCTGAGGCAACAGCCAAAGCAGCTGAGCCGCCCTCTAATGCTGCAATACGTTCTTCAAAAACACCCTGTGTCGGGTTTGTCAGACGGCCGTAAATATTACCTGCATCTCTGAGTGCGAAACGGTCTGCGGCGTGCTGACTGTTATGGAAAACATAAGATGTTGATGCGTAAATCGGAACAGCTCTCGCGTCTGTAACAGGGTCAGCCTGCTCTTGTCCAACGTGTAACTGTAATGTCTCAAATTTTAAATTTCTTTCTTTTAATGTGCTCATAATTATAATACCTCACTTTAGTAATTTTTAATGTAATTGAATTAATGATATGGAATATAAACTTCAGATTACATTCGTATGGTATTACAACAACGTGAAATAAGATGTTGCATCAAATCAGCCTTTCTTAGTTAACCTATAGCTTTACTAGGTTTTTGTTTGACAACAATATAATACCACAAATTCTCAATTTGTCAACCCCTTTTTTTAATTTTACTCATCAAGCTTTTTAAGTGTCCACATCATACCCTGCAGTCCCTATATGACATTGATATCCCCCTGACGTTCGTACCACTGTCAAATTTTGGATATGGATGATACGTTCTGCTCTAGACTTTTATTATATAGACATGCCTTCTCTAAAAATCTAATTCTTAATTATTAATTAAAAAAGCGGGAAGATAACATTGATTTTGTATCAATCCATCTTCCCGACAGCAATTATTAATTCTTAACTCTTAATTAGGTTTAAAAGACGGCATAACCTCGAGCTTAAAGAGGTTTTTGCGGTGCATATCGTCGATTTTAGCTTTCTTATCTATATCATCAATCTCGCCTGTTCTGATATATCTATCAAGTTCGGCGTAGGTAAAGCCGAGGTTTTCCTCGTCCGTTTTGCCGCAAAGTCCGTCTATCGGAACCTTATCGACAAGCACATCGGGAAGCCCCAAAATTCGTCCGATTTGTTTCATCTCAGCAACTGTAATATTAGCACAAGGGCTGAAATCGCCCGCGGCATCGCCGTATCGCGTCGAATAACCTACCCAGTCCTCGGACATATTGCAAGTGTTGGCAACTCTTCCGTTGTGACTTTGCGAAATCGCATAGAGAGTAGTCATTCGTACTCTTGCAGGAAGGTTGGTCACGCTTTGCTTTGAAAGCTCAAACGGGATATTTTTTTTAAGTCCTTCAACTGCGTCTTTGATATTTACGATATAGTGCTTTATTCCGAGGTGGTTTACAAGGAGCTTAGCCATATCAATATCCGCTTGCTCACCGCAAGGCATAAGCACACCTATAACCCTTTCTTTTCCGAGTGCCTCAACGCAAAGAGCCGCAACGATTGAGCTATCTTTACCGCCCGAAATTCCGACAACGGCATTACATCCTTTTCCGTTTTTCTCAAAAAAATCGCGTATCCACTCTACGCACTCGTTCTTCACTTTTAAAGCGTCAAACATAAAATTACCTCCGAAAAAATCTCATCCATTCAAATATCATTTCCTTATTTTTCGCAAAATAATTGGTACATATAATACTACAAATGCGATTATATGTCAATAAAACTCTGTTTTACAGTCTGTCGCAGTATTTATCCTATTCATCCAAAATATTACAATCATACGAACGTCAGGGGAATATGCTTGCTAAATAGGAACGCCCCCATTTGACGAAGAAAAATTAAAAGGTAGAACCTATCCTCTATATCCAAAGTAAAATAGAGGAAGAAACATTTGGGGGATATGAATACCGGGGAGAAACGTCCACGTTTAACGAAGAAATTTAAAAAGGCATTGGGAATTGTAGTTACCAATGCCTTTTATAATATAGTTGGAGATTATCGTGCTGTGTTTTGCAAAAATTTTTATGTTTAGAAATTTTAGAATTAAAATAATGAGGGATTAGATTTTCAATGGAAAGGAAGTGAGTAAAACGATAAAATCTCCAAGCTAATAAACCAAAAATGTCTTTCACTATAATAGTGTTAAAAAGTCAGAAAAAAGTTTCAAACTTTTAAAAAAATGTTTTTACATAAAATCTTCCAAAATATATTTTGCATTATAAAACTTTATCTGCACAAGATAATTAGGCGATAATGATTAGCATATTTATATAAATAAGGGAGATTTTAGATATGAAAGCAACAGGAATTGTTAGGCGGATTGACGATCTCGGAAGAGTTGTCATCCCGAAGGAAATCCGCCGCACTCTGCGTATCCGTGAGGGTGACCCGCTGGAGATTTACACTGCAACTGACGGAGAGGTAATTTTTAAAAAATATT
>JAFLSL010000089.1 GCA_022510985.1 Ruminococcus sp.
GGATATATGATGTTCAAAGAATGTAAATCATTAAAGACTTTAAATATCCCCGAAGGTGTTAAAAACATTGAATTCGGAGCCTTTAAAGATTGCACAAATCTTAATACTATTTCTGTTCCTTCAACTCTTAGAAGTATAGATTACTGTGTTTTTGAATACTGCGATAGTATTTCCTCAATTACATATAACGGCACGGTTGCTAATTTTAATAAGATTGAAGTTGGAAAATACAACGGAACTTTTACTACAGCAAGCGTTAACGGCTCAAGCCAAACTAAATCATTAAAAGGTGATGTAAACGGAGATGGTAGCTTTAATATTGCAGATGTTTCTTATTATCAGAAATCTCTTGCTAAGGTAAGTGAAACTGATAATATGACTATAGAGGATTTTAACGCTGACGGAATAATTAACATTAATGATGTTACAGCTATGCAAAAAAATCTTGTGAAGTTAGGTTAACTTTCAAAAATAAATAGCAATCCTCGATTATATATGCACATAAAAAGTCGGGAAGATAGGTTGATAATGTCAATCCATCTTCCCGATATTTTTTTAAAATTTTCAATTAATGCTCGTGTTCCTCGATTTTGCCTACAATCGGCTCGGGGTCAATGCCCTGTTTTCTGTAGTAATCGGAAACAGCTGATTTAATAGCCTCTTCCGCGAGTACGGAGCAGTGAACCTTTACCGGCGGGAGTCCGTCGAGAGCCTCCATAACGGCCTTATTGGTGAGTTTAAGAGCATCGTCAATTGTCTTTCCCTTTATAAGCTCCGTTGCCATACTGCTTGTTGCGATAGCCGCACCGCAGCCGAAGGTCTTGAATTTTACGTCTGAAATTGTATCTCCGTCAACCTTGAGATACATTTTCATAATATCTCCGCATTTTGAGTTTCCTACCTCGCCGATACCGTCAGCGTTTTCGATTTCGCCGACATTACGCGGATTAGCGAAGTGGTCCATTACTTTTTCAGAATATGTGAATGCCATAATAGTTCTCCTTTACTTTATAAATTTTGCGTCGTTCTCTTCGCCCTTGATAATGCTTTCCCAAAGAGGGGACATATCTCTGAGAGTTTTTACGATTTCAGGTACAACAGAGAGAATATAGTCGATATCCTCCTCGGTTGTTGTGTCGTCAAACGTCATTCTTGTACTTCCGTGAGCGATTTCGTGGGGAAGTCCGATTGCTAAGAGGACGTGGCTCGGGTCAAGACTACCCGAAGTACACGCCGAACCCGACGATGCGGAAATTCCCTTGAACTCAAGGCGGAGAAGTAAGCTTTCGCCCTCAATTCCCTCAAAGCACATATTAACGTTATTCGGAAGTCTCTGAACTCTGTCGCCGTTTAGTCTGCTTTTCGGAATTTCTGAAAGCCCGTCAATAAGCTTGTCCCTGAGTTTTGTAAGTTTTGCGTTCCTCTCGTCCATTGTATCGACAGCAATTTGCAAAGCAGCGTCCAAGCCTACGATACCGGCAATATTTTCTGTGCCTGCACGCTTGTTTCTCTCCTGTGCACCGCCCTCGATAAGATTGTCGATTAAAATACCCTTTCTGACGTAAAGAAGTCCGCAACCCTTAGGACCGTGAATTTTGTGGGCAGTCAGTGATAAAAGGTCAATGTTTTGCTCTTGAACGTTAATCTTACAGTAGCCTGCTGCCTGAACGGCATCTGTGTGGAAGAGAACCTTTTTCTCTCTGCAGATTTTTCCGATTTCAGCGATGGGCTGAATTGTTCCGATTTCGTTGTTAGCGTACATAATCGAAACCATAGCGGTTTCAGGCTTTATAGCCTTTTCAACATCCTCGGGATGAACGATGCCGTTCTCGTAAACATCGAGATATGTTACCTCAAAGCCTTCTTTTTCTAAAGCCTTGCAGGTGTGCAAAATTGCGTGATGCTCGAATTTTGAGGTTATAATATGAGTTTTGCCTCTGCTTTTAAGACGGCGGCAAACTCCTTTAAGTGCCCAGTTATCGGACTCTGAGCCGCCCGAGGTGAAGTATATTTCACTCGGATTTGCCGCACCGATATTTTTAGCTATATTTTCTCTTGCGTCCTCAACCGCCTTTTTAGCGGTCTGTCCGATACCGTAAAGACTCGAAGGGTTTCCGTAAACCTCGGTAAAGTAGGGCATCATCTTTTCAAGAACAACAGGTGACAACTTCGTTGTTGCGGCGTTGTCAGCGTAAATTTCTCTCATTTCATCATACCTTTCTCTATATGAAGTTGTGTTATATAAATTTCTCAGCCGCCAAAACGGCAAGTCTGTCGCAGCGTTCGTTTTCGGGGTGACCCGCGTGACCTTTTACCCAGTTAACGTCAATTTGATGAGTTTCGTATAAGTCTAAAAGCCTGTCCCACAGCTCGGGATTGAGTGCCTTTTCCTTTTTATTTCTCATCCAGCCGTTGGCTTTCCATTTTTTTGCCCAGCCCTGAGTTAAGGCGTTTGCAACATATTGGCTGTCTGTGTAGAGTGAAACCGAGCACGGCTCCTTTAAAAGTTCGAGTGCTTTTATAACGGCGGTAAGCTCCATACGATTGTTGGTGGTGCTTGCCTCTCCGCCGGAGATTTCTTTTTCGACATCCTTATATCGCAGGATTGCACCCCAGCCGCCCGGACCGGGATTTCCCTTGCAGGCTCCGTCGGTAAAAATCTCAACCTTTTTCACGTTTCATCCCTCAATTAGTAGTAAAATGTCGTTGTTTTGCGACTGCTCAATTACCTATTATAATACTATAGTTAGTCAAATGCAACTTATTTTTTAATTTATTTTTTTAAATCATCACAAATGTACATAGTCCGGAATTAAATTTTAGATAGCTGTCTATAATATTATCAAAATGTACATCCATTTTATTCCAATATCCCTTGACATAATAAAGGTAAATAAGTTAAAATATAGTGAATATTTATAATCGGATAATAGGCAAATAGTGCAATTTGCCATAAAAGGAAACGGATTTCGGTATTATTCCGTGTTCCTGATATAAAATTTAAGAAAACGGAGGTAAATTTGTGGCAGAAAACAGAAACAACAAACGCTTTACAGGAAAGCGAAATTCAAGACCTGCATCTGTTAAAAAGAATTCTGACAGTAAAAGCTACGGAAAAAGCTACCATAGAAAGCAAAAACAGACCGAAAAAATAAAGCCGTCAATAAAGATTTCGTTCTTGGGCGGACTTAATGAAATAGGAAAAAATATAACTATGTTTGAGTGTGAGGGAGATATCGTACTGCTCGACTGCGGTATGGCGTTTCCGGACGGAGATATGCTCGGCGTAGACCTTGTAATTCCTGATTTTTCCTATATTGAGCAGAATATCGACAAGGTAAAGGGTATGGTCGTAACTCACGGACACGAGGACCATATCGGCGGAATACCTTTCCTTCTTTCGAAAATGAATATTCCGATTTACGGAACACCACTGACAATCGGACTTTTGAGCAATAAGCTTAAGGAGCATAACCTTTTTAACTCAGCTAAGCTGAATGTCGTAAACGTGGGAAGCAGCATAAAGCTCGGATGCATCGAGGCGGAATTTATCCACGTTAACCATTCAATTCCCGATTCCTGTGCGATAGCACTCCACACCCCCGCGGGTGTTGTGGTACATTCGGGTGATTTTAAAATTGACTGTACGCCGTTTGTCGGCGATATGATTGACCTTCACACATTCGCAAGATTAGGTCATCAGGGCGTACTCGCTTTCTTGTGCGAGAGTACAAACGCAGAGCGACCCGGCTACACCGCAACGGAGCAGACCGTTACAGCAAGCTTAGACAGCCTTTTTAAGGATGCGTTAAACAGCAGAATTATTATCGCGACCTTTGCCTCGAACGTTAACCGCGTTCAGCAGATTATAGATTGTGCCGAAAAATATAACCGAAAGGTTGCTTTTTCGGGACGTTCAATGGTCAATTATATGAAGGTTGCGGAAGAACTCGGATACCTTAAAGTACCCGAAAATATGATTATAGATATTGATATGCTTTCTCGTTATACTCCCGAGCAAATTGTTTTGATTACAACGGGAAGTCAGGGCGAGCCGATGTCGGCACTTTCGAGAATGGCGTATTCCGACCATAGAAAGGTTGTAGTCGGCGAGGGCGATTTTATTATCATCTCGGCAAACCCGATTCCCGGCAACGAAAAAACCGTCGGCAATGTTGTTGACGAGCTTTTAAAGCGAGGCTGTAAGGTTATATACGAGGGTATGTACGATGTTCACGTTTCAGGTCACGCCTGTCAGGAAGAGCTGAAAATTATTCAGAAGCTTGTTAATCCTAAGTATTTTATTCCCGTTCACGGCGAGCAAAAGCATCTTAGAAAAAATGCTGAGATTGCACAGTCGCTCGGAATCAGCAGAAAAAATATTTATATCGGTGATATCGGAAGCCAGATAGAGATTAATGAAAAGCATATGAAGGAGCTTGCTCCCGTTCCCGCCGGCAAGGTATTTGTTGACGGACTCGGAGTGGGTGACGTAGGCTCAATTGTACTTCGCGACAGAAAGCATCTCGCTCAGGACGGACTTATTATAATAGTTGCGTCACTCGATGTGTATGACGGACACGTAATCAGCGGTCCCGATATTGTTTCGAGAGGCTTTGTATATGTTCGTGAGAGCGAGGAGCTGCTTGATGAAATCCGCGAACACGCTCTTAATATTCTGGAGGATTGTGCCGACAGAAATATTAAAGAATGGGGCACTATCAAAAACAGAATCAAGGACGACGTTGCCAAAATGATTGGACAAAAAACACGCCGTTATCCGATGATTCTGCCGATTTTACAAGAAGTTTAACACTTAAAATTTTTCTATTAGGGTATATCATATGAGAAGGAAAGTTTGGACGACAGGTCCGTGGTTTTTAATATTTTCCGCGTTGATTTTAGCAATGGCGGCGGCAACGTTTCAGTACAGTTTTGTTCTCTTTGTTATTGAGGTGGCTGTTTCTTTGGCGTCTATATTTGTCTTGATTTTTTCAAGACTGCGTTTTAAAAAATATATTGATAAAACCGTTGCCACAACAATTTCAAACATATCGGACGTAAATCAAACTTATCTTGAAAGGTTTAAAATGCCCGTTGTTGTTGTCGGAAAATTCGGCGATATTCTCTGGAGCAATTCTCGCTTTAAAAAACAGCTTTGCCTCGGAAGAAATCCCGTTAACGAGAATATTTCCGTCTATCTTAACTCACGGAATGTTGACGATATTGCCGACAGCGACGGAATTGAAATTGATTTTGACGGGCATCATTACGCTGTGTTTTTTACTTCGGCGGACGAGGGATATATCGGCTTCTTTATTGATAATACCCACTATAATAA
>JAFLSL010000009.1 GCA_022510985.1 Ruminococcus sp.
ATTATCAACGTTGACAATATAAGTGCTATTAACTTTTTCATAAAAGTTCCTCCTTTATTTACTATCTATAACTCTTAAAACTTAAAAAATGTGACACACTTTTTTAAGAAAATACACTGCATGGTATAAAAAAAGGATAACACCGATAAAAGTCAGCATTATCCTTAAATTAGCTTTTTAATTTTTATTATTTCTTAGATGACTTGAAATTCTGGCGAGCCTTGCGAACTTCCTGAGCACAAGATGTCAGAACGTCATCGGTGCGTTTCATAATACCGTCAACGTATTCGTTCGCCGCCTTGGTAATCTCGTTAGCTCTTTTCTTAGCGTCGGCAATAATCTCACGAGCCTGAGCCTCGGCTGCACGGGTAATTTCATTCTCGCTTACCATAATTCTGCGACGCTCCTCAGCTTGGCGGATAATATCCTCGCTGTTGCTGTTAGCCTCAGCTAAAATCTGCTCTCTGTCAGCTACGATATTCTTAGCCTGACGGATTTCGCTCGGAAGAGTGTCCTCAATCTCGTCGAGAATATCAAAAATTCTCTCGCCTGAGATAAGAACCTTCTTATCCTTAGAAAGCGGCATTGCTCTGGCATTGTTTACCATATCCTGTAATTCAAGAATTAAATCGTCTACTCTCATTTTTCCCACTCCATTATCTAAAGTTTTTTAATCTTTTTAGTATTTTATCATGCACGCACTCGGGTACAAAAGAGCTTATATCTCCACCCAAAGCGGCTACCTGCTTAACCATACTTGAGCTTAAATACATAAACTCTGAGTTACAGGTTAAGAAAACCGTTTCAAGCTCCGGGTTAAGCTTTTTGTTCGTGAGTGCCTGCTGAAATTCATATTCAAAGTCCGATACGGCACGAAGTCCCTTTACTATTGCCGTGATGCCTTTCTCCTTAGCATAATAAGCTAACAATCCGTCAAAGCCGACAATCTCAACATTATCAAGTTCCTTTGTCGCTTCTTCCAACAGTTCAATACGCTCCGCCGTAGTAAAGCTCGGGGTTTTCTCCGCGTTTTTTAAAACGCCTACTACAACCTCATCGAACATTTTGGACGCTCGGGTGATAATATCAATATGTCCCAACGTAACAGGATCAAAGCTGCCCGGACAAATAACCTTTGTTTTCATAAGCAACTTCCCGATTTTATTTTTGCCGTTAATCTAAAATTAACGCTAAACATAATCCCTGTGTCTGTACAGAGATATTTTTATTTTACCATAGTGTTTCTGTCTGTCAAGCATAAATTCGCCATAATTTTGCAAAATTTCCTCATTTTCGGGATTTTCTACGATAACTATGCCGGTTTTTTTCACTTTTTCAAAGATTTTCGGAAGAACTTCCTGCAAAATTCCTGTTCCGTAAGGCGGGTCGAGGTAGGCGATATCAAACTGCTCTGTCAGCATATCAAGATATGCTGAGCTGTCGGTATGGATAACCTTTGCCCTGTCGTAGAAACCTACGTTGTTTAAATTTTTTCTTATTATATCAACCGATTTTCTTGAACTGTCTACGAATACAGCGGCCTCGGCACCACGGCTGAGTGCCTCAATTCCCATCTGTCCGCTGCCTGCGAATAGGTCAAGGAACTTTCTTCCCTGAATATCAAACTGTATTGCTGAAAAAATCGCTTCTTTTACCTTAGCGGTAGTCGGACGCACGTCCTCGCCCTCGAGAGTTATAAGCTTTCTTCCGCGGGCCTCGCCTGTTATAACACGCATAATAGTCCTCCTGACGCTCAATTTTTCTGTATTTTAGCACATAATTTTAAAATTTACAAATCTGAATGAAAGTAATTATAAACTGCAACTGCACTGTCGTGAGTCATTCGCGGGCAGTTTTCAAGCTCCTCTAAATCGGCATTTTTTATATTAGCTATAGTCTGAAAGTGCTTTAGGAGTGCCTTTGCCCTGACCTCTCCTATTCCGTCAATATCGGTAAGCGAGCTTTTAAAGGTCGTTTTCTTTCGACGCTGGTGATGGTAGCCGATTGAAAACCTATGAACCTCGTCTTGCATTTTGCTGATAAAGGTAAATACCGAGCGACGCGAGCTGATTGTTATTTCTCCGCCGCTGCCGGTTATTGCACGAGTGCGGTGACTTCCGTCTTTCACCATACCGAAAAGCGGTACGTTTACATTATGCTTTTTGAGTATCGGCTCAACCGCCGCGACCTGACCTTTACCGCCGTCAAGCAAAATTAAATCGGGAAGTCTGCCAAAGCCCTCGCCCGTTTCTTTAAGCTCCTCGTACTCGGTAAAACGTCTGTCAAGCACTTCCGCCATTGAGGCGTAATCGTCCTGACCCTCAAAGGATTTTATCTTAAACTTTTTGTAGGCTTTCTTAAGCGGTTTTCCGTTTTCGTAAACTATCATTCCCGCAACATTTTCCGTTCCTGCAAGGTTTGAAATATCGTAGGACTCGATATATTCGGGAATTTTTGACAGCCCGAGAAGATTTTTAAGCTCCTCTAAAACGGAATATTCCCGCGAAGTTCTGCCCTTAATCTGTGCTAAAACCTCGGCGGCGTTTTTACGACACATCGAAACAAGCTGTGCCTGCTCTCCTCGTTGCGGATTTGTGATATATACCCTTCGACCGAGCTTTTCGCTAAGCCATTTTTCGACAGCCTCTTTATCTCCGATTTCCCTATCCAAGGTAAGATTACGCGGAATTTCACGATTCATTGAATAGTAGCTGATAATAAACTGCGAAAGCTCCTCGTCATCGTTCATAGGCGAATTTACCACAAAATTTTCGTGGTCACAAAGCCGACCGCCCTCGAATTTAAAAATCTGGAAACAGCCTCTCTCGCTGTCGGTAAAATACGCAATTACGTCCTGATCGGGAACATTTACGGAAACTACCTTCTGCTTGTCCGCCATTTTGCGGACGGCGATAATTTTATCGCGGATTTTCGCCGCACGTTCAAAGTCGAGATTGTCGGACGCCGTTTCCATTTCAGCGGTAAGTTCCTTTAAAGATTTTGAACTTCCGCCTTTAAGAAAGTCGAGTGCCTGCTCTACGTTTTCGTTATATTCTTTAAAACTGACTTTTCCCCTGCAGGGTGCTAAACACTGCTTAATATGAAAATTCAGACACGGACGTGACTTCCCGAAATCCTCGGGGAATTTTCGGTTGCAGGTGGGTAGTTTGAAAATTTTATTAGCTTCCTCAACCGACTGTTTTACATAGTAGCTGTTTTTATAGGGACCTATATAAATCGCCCCGTCATCCTTTTTTTGGAGTTCATAGGTTATTTTACGCCATTTATCGGGACTTACTCTGATATACGAATAACCTTTATCGTCCTTTAAGAGAATGTTGTACTTAGGAGTATGCTGTTTAATTAAGCTGCACTCCAGAATAAGTGCCTCAAACTCGCTGTCACAGATAATATACTCGAAGTCATCAACGTTCTCGACCATTCGCCGAACCTTTTCGGCGTGGTTATTTTGGGAACCGAAATACTGGGAAACGCGGTTTTTGAGTGCTTTAGCTTTTCCGATATATATAATTTTACCGCTTTTATTGTGCATTATATACACACCCGGCGAAAGCGGGAGTGCCATAGCCTTTTTTCTAAGCTCAGCTAATTTTTCGTTCATAATATCACTTCAACAAATAAAAAAAGGGCGGAAACTCCGCCCGATAAGCTCTGTGTTTTATTAATCAGCAAAACCTGACTCAACAAGAGCAACAAGACCGTCAACAGCCTCCTGCTCATCAGCACCGTCAGCAATAATCTTAATACCTGTTCCGCCGATAATACCAAGTGAAAGTACGCCGAGAAGACTTTTAGCATTAACTCTTCTCTCTTCCTTTTCTACCCAGATAGTTGACTTATACTCGTTAGCCTTCTGAATAAAAAAAGTTGCCGGACGTGCGTGTAAACCAGCCTTATTTTCAACCATAACATCCTTAACGTACATAAGTAAAACCCTCTCTAAATCTTATATAGTGTTTTAAAAAATCCCACTCGGACATTTCCGATTTATTATATTATATCACTTTTCTTTTTAACGTCAACACTCAAAAATCAATTTTGGATTTAGTAATAATTTAATCGATTTTAAGTATTTTAGCTTTGTGCAACTTAACTAATTTATACTATTTCGATATTTTTCGAGTATTGCTTTATCATCCGGAGACAGCTCCTTTTCCTCAAGCATATCGGGACGCTTAACAGCGGTGTTTATGAGGCTATGCTCGTATCGCCAGCGGTCAACCTTTGCGTGATCTCCGCTGTAGAGAACAGGCGGAACCTCCAGTCCACGCCAGCTTATAGGCTTTGTGTACTGCGGATATTCCAAAAGCCCGTTAAAATGGCTTTCCTCGGTAAAGCACTCGTTGTTTGAAAGCACGCCCGGGGCGAGCCTTGAGAGTGCATCGATAAATACAAGTGCGGGAAGTTCCCCGCCGGTGAGAACATAGTCGCCGATTGAGATTTCCTCGTCGATAAATTCGTCGATAATTCTCTGGTCAATGCCCTCGTAGTGTCCTGCGAGGACGCAGATATTATCAAGCTCTGAAAGCTCTTTGAGCTTTTCCTGAGTTAAGGGCTTAGCCTGAGGCGACATATATACAAAATGCGGTCTTTTACCACGTTTTTTACATATATCTTCAAAGCAAAGTGCGATAGGCTCGCACTTCATAAGCATACCCATTCCGCCGCCGTAGACGGTATCGTCAACTCGGCGGTGCTTATCGAACGCGTAATCTCTCAGCTGATGACATTCAATTTCTATAGCCTCGCTTTTTCTTGCCCTGCCGATAATACTCTCACCTAATACCGCCTCGCACATTTCGGGAAAAAGCGTAATTAAATCAATCTTCATCTGAAAAAAGTCCCTTCATAGGTCTTATATAAACAATTCCGTCATCTACATTTTTTTCAATTACAACACTGTCGATTACGGGAACGAAAAATTCTTTTCCGTCAGCGTTTTTAACAGTATAAACATCATTAGCACCCGTTTTAAAAACGTCAAGAATTTCCCCATACTTGACGCTGTTATCGTCAAAATCAAGCACACTGCAACCGATTAAATCCTGAACGAAGTGTTTGCCTTTCGGAAGTTTTACGTCGTTTCTATCGATATAAAAAATCTTTCCTCTAAGCTTTTCGGCATCCTCAACTGTAGCTACACCTTCTACGGTAACGAGAACAATGTTTTTATGAGGACGGCAATTCACTTTTAGCTTGGTTTCGCCTTCATCAAAATAAAGAACCTGAAAACTTGAAAGAAAATCGGGGCTGTCGCACCACGGATTAACTCTGAGTTCTCCACGCACACCATGAGTTCCTACAACTTTTCCGACTTCGAGATACTGCTTTTTCATAAATATCACCTGCGGTTATTTTAACATACAATATCCGTTTTTACAAGAAAAAAGAGGTCGCCTTCTTAAAGACAACCTCTTAATTCAGATTAGTATTAGTCAATCTCAACCATAACCTTCTGCTCGTTTCTAACTGCAGCAGAACGTGCGATTGTACGGATAGCCTTTGCAATTCTACCCTGCTTGCCGATGATGCGTCCCATATCGTCTTCAGCAACGTGGATGTGATAAACAACTACGTCTTCCTCGTTGGGAGCGTCTGCTGTAACTTCTACAGCGTCCGGATTTTCAACTAAACCCTTTGCAATAATTGTAAGTAAATCCTGCATTTCTAAATCTTCCTTTCCATTCAAATGCTTTAAATATTCGAATATATTGATTAGTCAATATATCCATTTTTCTTTAAGAGTGCCTTTACGGTATCTGTGGGCTGAGCACCGTTAGCAATCCACTTCTTAACTGCTTCGCCGTCAACCTTGAACTCTGAGGGGTTCTTTAAGATATCGTAGGTTCCGATTTCCTCGATGAAACGACCGTCACGAGGGTATCTGGAATCAGCTACAACTACACGATAGAACGGAGCCTTCTTCGCACCCATTCTTCTGAGTCTGATTTTTACTGCCATCTTCTTCACCTCCGATTAATAGTTTTGATTTATTTAAGGAATAATACCTAACTAATTAAAATCCCGGAAAACCTCCGCCGGGCATACCGGGCATTCCCGGCATACGCATAGAGCGTTTTTTCTTTCCCTTGCCGCCGAATTGACGCATCATTTTCTGCATATCTCTGAGTTGCTTTAAAAGGCGGTTAACCTCCTCAACGCTTCTGCCTGAGCCTGCGGCAATTCTACGCTTTCTGCTCGGGTTAATAAGGTCGGGCTTTTCTCTTTCCTCAGGCGTCATTGAAAGGATAATAGCCTGTGTCCAGTCGAGTGCCCTATCGTTAATATCGACATCATCTAGCTTGTTACCTAC
Source organism: Ruminococcus sp. (assembly GCA_022510985.1). Lineage (GTDB taxonomy): Bacteria > Bacillota > Clostridia > Oscillospirales > Acutalibacteraceae > Ruminococcoides. The sequence continues at coordinate 6,335 of JAFLSL010000009.1, forward strand.
TCCGGGAATTTTTGAGAGAATTCCCTTAAGCGGACCCATCTTTTTAATCTGCTCAAACTGCTCCAAAAGGTCGTTAAAATCCATTTTATTGTGGAGCATTTTCTTCGCGACTTCCTGAGCCTTTTTCTCGTCAAGCTTTTCTTCAGCCTGCTCTATAAGGGTTAAAACATCACCCATTCCGAGAATACGACTTGCCATACGGTCGGGATGGAACTGCTCTAAATCCTCAAGCTTTTCGCCTGTACCGGCAAACTTAATCGGGGTACCGGTAACCTGCTTTACGGAAAGTGCCGCACCGCCTCGGGTATCGCCGTCAAGCTTTGTAATAATTACACCCGAAATTTCCAAAAGCTCGTTAAAACTTTTTGCAACGTTTACGGCGTCCTGACCTGTCATTGAATCTATAACAAGAAGGATTTCCTTCGGATTAACCTCTGCTTTTAAATTTTTAAGCTCATCCATAAGCTCTTCATCAATATGCAGACGACCCGCGGTATCGAGAATTACAATATCATTACCGTAGTCCTTAGCGTGCTTAACCGCTTCTTTTGCAATTTTGACGGGGTTACCCTGACCCATTTCAAAAACGCTTACGCCCGCTTTTTCGCCGACAACTTTAAGCTGTTCTATAGCCGCGGGACGGTAAACATCGCAGGCTACAAGCAGCGGTCGGTGGTTCTGCTTTTTAAGCATAAGTGCGAGCTTTCCGCTGTGGGTAGTTTTACCCGAACCCTGAAGTCCGCACATCATAATTACCGTCGGCGGATGGGAAGAAAACTCAAGACGTGCCGTTTCAGAACCCATAAGCTCGGTCAACTCTTCGTTAACGATTTTAACTACCATCTGAGCAGGCGTTAGGCTCTCCATAACGTCGCTGCCTATGGCACGCTCGGTAACTTTTTTAGTAAACTCCTTAGCCACCTTGTAGTTAACATCGGCTTCCAAAAGTGCAAGTCTTACCTCACGCATAGCCTCTTTAACATCGGCCTCACTTAATTTACCTTTATTTCTAAGACGCTTAAAAGCACCGGAAAGTTTTTCGGATAATCCTTCAAATGCCATATAGGTCTACCTCTATTCGTGCAAAGATTTCACAGTATCTATAATCTGCTGTACTGTATTCTCATCATATCTATCGACCAGTTTAAGGGCTAAGTTCTCAATTTTATAAAGACCTTTTTCGGTTTCCTGAAAGCGTTTTAAAAGTCCGAGCTTTTCTTCGTAAGAATAGAGCAGATTTTCGGCACGCTTTATCGAATCACGCACACCCTGTCTTGTTATATTAAGCTGAGTTGCAATTTCCGAAAGTGAAAGGTCATCGTTATAATAAAGAGTTACAGTTTGTTGCTGCTGCTCCTTTAAAAGCTGACCGTAAAAATCAAACAGCAGAGAGATTTCAATATTTTTTTCCAAAGTCACTCCGCCTTCGCAAAGTTAGTGTAAAGTGTTTTTCTTTACAGCAAAAGCATTATAATATAAACCCCCGAATTTGTCAATACTTTTTAAAGAAAGAAGAATATATAACGCCGATTATTATACATTATTATCATAATTATCATAAATCATTTTAAAACAACCCGATGAAATACCATAAAAAATGTAATTTAAAAATATATTTCAATAAAAATTTATGTTAATAACAACCGCAGTTGGGATAATTTTTTACACATTTATGCACATTTTTAACAAAGTTTTCAGGATACGTCAAATAAATGCAATTTTATGATGATTTTTTTTATTTATTATGTTATAATACGGTCAATAATGTTCTCACATATTAGTTGAAAGAGGAGTTTTTATTACGGATAATTCTTTTAGCATTGGAAGAACCGAACACGCTGTCGCTCTTTTCGGAAGTTTTGATGAGAATATCAAGCTAATCGAAAGAGAGTTTAACGTAAAAATCACCGTTCGAGGCGATGAGCTTAAAATAAGCGGAGACGACGAGAATGTCTTTAAAACAGGCAAGGTTTTAGAAGCACTTATGCACTTTATAAACCGCGGTGAGAATTTAAGCGAACAGAATGTCCGCTACTGTATTGCTACGGTAAAGGACGGTACTTCCGACAGCTTTACAAAGCTTGCGGACGACTGCATCTGCATAACCTCTAAAGGCAAACCGATTAAACCCAAAACAATAGGTCAGAAAAAGTATTGTAAGGCTATTTCGGATAACACTATAACTTTCGGAGTAGGCCCTGCCGGAACAGGAAAAACCTACCTTGCGGTAGCTATGGCGGTAACCGCTTTCCGAAGCAAACAGATTAACCGTATTATACTCACTCGTCCCGCTGTTGAGGCAGGCGAAAAGCTCGGATTTCTTCCGGGAGATTTGCAAAGTAAGGTCGACCCCTATTTAAGACCTCTTTACGATGCACTGTTCGATATGCTGGGAGTTGAAACCTACCACAAATACGTTGAAAAGGGAAATATCGAAATTGCCCCGCTCGCGTATATGAGAGGCCGTACGCTCGATGACAGCTTTATCATTCTTGACGAGGCACAGAACACAACCAAGGAACAGATGAAAATGTTCCTCACGCGTCTGGGCTTTAACAGCAAAATGGTAATCACGGGCGACATAACTCAGATTGACCTCCCCAGCGGAGCAAAAAGCGGTCTTAAGGATTGCCTCAGGATTTTAAGGGGTATTGACGATATCGCTCAATGCAAATTCAACGAAAAGGATGTTGTAAGGCACCGACTTGTGCAGGACATAATTAAAGCTTACGAAAAAAACGAGGTGACAAGGAATGACAGAAAATAAGATCCGCGTGATCATTACCAACAATCAAAAAGCAGTAAAGATACCGACCGGTCTCAGAATGCTTATCAGACGTTGCTGCCATGCCGTACTCGAACTTGAAAAGTTTGAGGGCCCCGCTGAAATTAGCGTAACCTTTACTGATAATGAGGAAATTAAGAAACTCAACGCTCAGTACAGAAACATTGATGCAGCAACCGACGTACTTTCGTTCCCGATGGGAGAAAACGGAAAGTATGACACAAATCAGGAAACCGGAGCTAAAATTCTGGGAGATGTAGTTATTTCCGTAGAAAAGGCTGTGGAGCAGGCAGAAGCGTTCGATCATTCTCTGCAGAGAGAAATCGGCTATTTAACCGCACACAGTGTACTCCACCTGCTCGGTTACGACCATATTCAAAATATGGAAAAGGTAAGAATGAGAGAGAAGGAAGAGCTTGTTATGGAACAGCTCGGACTTCCGGCTTCATCAAGCTATATTGTCGAGCAATGAGAAAACAACTGAAAAGCTTTAAAAACGCCGTAGATGGATTTTTGCACGCTTTAAAAAGCGAAGGTCATCTGAGGTTCCATTTTATCGCAGCAATTTATGTGACGGTATTCAGTTTCTTTTTTGACCTTAGCTGTGTTAAATGGGCGGTTGTAATTATGCTTATCACAGGTATAATCTGTGCCGAGCTTTTTAATACCGCTATCGAAAAGCTGTGTGATAAAATCGAGACACAGTATAACGAACAGATTAAATTTGTAAAAGATGTTTGTGCCGCTGCAGTTTTAGTCCTTTCAATTCCTGCGGTAATTATTGCGTTTTTATTCTATTTTGATATAGAGAAAATCACGTTTATTTCGCTTTATCTTCTTAACAACCCTTTACTGTTGATTTTATTTATTTTATCGCTTATAATATCAGTAGCATTTATATGCACGGGATTTAGGGGGATAGCAAGGCTTTTCGTCAAATTTAAAAAGTAACACACAGAGCTGTCTTTCTGAGGCGGCTCTGTTTATCTATGAGGTACCTTATGAATAACAATTCTCAAAATAAAAAATCAGCATTTATTGCGATTGTCGGACGTCCGAATGTCGGCAAAAGCTCGCTTTTAAACCGTATTTTAAAGGCTAAGATAGCTATTGTTTCGAGCAAACCGCAAACAACAAGAACGAGAATTACAGGCGTTTTAACGGAAGGCGACGTTCAGCTCGTTTTTGTAGACACTCCCGGTATGCACAAACCGAAAAACGACCTCGGAAAATATATGGTGCGTTCCGTGAGCGAAAGCGTAAGCGGCGTTGACTGCTGTATGCTAGTTGTTGAGGCAGACAAAGAGCCGGGCCCTGCTGAGCTTAACCTTATTGAAAAATTCAAGAGTATGGATATGCCCGCGATTCTTGCTATCAATAAAATAGATATGCTAAAGGAAAAAGACGCTCTTATGAAGCAGATTTTAGCCTACAGCTCGCTTTACAATTTTGAGGCGGTTGTACCCGTAAGTGCAGCGGACGGAAACGGACTTGACGCACTTAAAGATGAGCTTAAAAATCAGGCACTTGAGGGAGGACACTTCTTTGAGGACGACACATTAACAGACCAGCCCGAACGTGTTTTAGCAAGCGAAATGATACGTGAAAAAATCCTTCGACTTTGCGACAAGGAAATTCCGCACGGAATAGCGGTAGTTATAGAAAAAATGCGTATGCGTGAGGGCAAAGACATTCTCGATATTGACGCGACAATTTACTGCGAAAGAGAAACACACAAAAGAATTTTAATCGGCAAAAACGGCAGTATGCTTAAAAAAATCTCGACATATTCAAGACAGGATATGGAAAACTTTTTCGGCTGTAAAGTATTTTTGCAAAGTTGGATAAAGGTTAAGGAAGATTGGCGAAACAGTATTCAGATGATGAGAAATTTCGGATACGACGAGAACGATTTTAAGCAGTAAGTCGCTTTTAAAAACACCTAACAATTTCAACCTGCTTTGGTAATAATTACTGACCGCTTGCCGTAGCATAATGTTCCCCGTTCGTAGAAAACTAAGCTCGGGTGATTAATTATGAATGAAATAGACGCGTGGAACGCTTTTTGGTACAGCGGAAGAATATATGATTATCTGATGTATAAAAGCATTCACAACGACCGGATTAAAAGCGGTGACGCCACGGAGAATAAAGATGAAATTTATAACCAACGGACTTATAATCAGGGAACAGAATATCGGGGAGAGGGATAAGCTTGTTACCGCCCTGACCGAAACTCACGGCGTAGTAAAAGGCTTTGTACACGGTGCAAAGGATATTAAAAGCTCAAAATCAGCCGCAACGTCTCTTCTCTCCTACTCTCGTCTTACTCTGCATAAACGCAAGGAAAACTACCTAATAGGCGATGCTAAAGCGGTCAAAATTTTTTCAGGACTCAGAAACAGTATTGAAAATATGTATCTAGCTCAGTATTTTTGCGAGCTTGCAGGGGTAATTTGCCCCAAAGAGCAGGAAGCAAAAGAACAGCTCAGGCTTATTTTAAACGCCCTTTATCTTCTCTCAGAAAACAAACGGGAGTTTTCGCTCATAAAGCCCTGCGTTGAGCTGAGACTTATGTGCCTTGCGGGTTATATGCCTGATATTATGATGTGCAGAGAATGCGGAGAATACGAAAAGGACGTTATGATGTTTCTGCCGAAATTCGGACAGTTCGTTTGCAAAGAGTGCTTTGAGAAAAATGAAGATACATCTTACAAAATCAATCTTAACCGCAGCACTGTAACCGCGATGCGACATTGCTGTTATGCTGACGCTGAAAAGCTATTCTCATTCTCGCTGCCCGAAAAGGATTTAAAAGTTCTTAATTTTTGCAGCGAGGAATACATAAAATTTATTTTGGAACGTGATTTTAAAACACTGAGATTTTTAAAAACTATTATTTAGGTGAAGTATGTACAGACACTACAGAGCTTTAGAGCTGGATAAAATTTTAAACCTTTTAGCCGAGAGAACTTCTTGCGAAGAAAGCAGAGAAATGGCACTTGAGCTAAAGCCTGAGTTCAACCTCATTAAAGCCGAACACAACTTAAAAATGACCGACGACGCTTATGTTCTTACGGGCAAATTCGGTGCACCGTCATTCGGCAACGTAAAAAATGTTGCAAATGAGCTCAGACGAGGCGAAGCAGGAGGTATGCTCACAGCTAAAGAACTTCTCAAAATCGCTGAGGTTTTGCGTGTAATCAGAGGAGTTAAGCAGTGGCAAAGCAAATGTATAAGCACTCACACAACGCTTGACATACTGTTTCAGGGATTGGTTGTAAACAAGTTCCTCGAAGATAAAATTCATTCGTGCATAATTAACGAGGAGGAGTTTGCGGATACTGCATCGCCTGCACTTTCGGATATTCGCCGAAAAATCCGTACGGCGACCTCAAAAGCACGCGAAACTCTCGACAAAATTATCCACAGCAGTACATACCAGAAGTATCTTCAGGACGCTATTGTAACGCAGAGAGACGGTAGGTATGTAATACCTGTTAAAGCTGAATGCAGAGGAAATATCGCGGGACTTGTACACGATACAAGTGCGAGCGGTCAGACGGTTTTCATCGAGCCGATGGGAGTTGTTCAAGCCAACAACGATATCAAAGTCCTTATCTCAAAAGAAGAAGCGGAAATCGAGCGAATTCTGTT
>JAFLSL010000090.1 GCA_022510985.1 Ruminococcus sp.
GCTGCGGCAATTGACGAGTATCTCAGTAAGAAATAATCTAAAATGAAAATTTAAACCGAAAAACACAACGGTTTGTGCCGTTGTGTTTTTTACTGCTTGATAAAATTATCGCACCCCCGAAAGATAAGAACTTTCGGGGGTGGGTGGAGGTAATTCGGTATTATTTCAGTTTATAGCTTGTTTATTTTTACTTTGTGAGTTTGTCCTCACAATTGTATAATATGTAAAGACTTTCGTTTTGTGCCAAAAAAGTATTGATTTTTAAAGCTGTTTATTGTATTATCAAAATGGTGATTTATTATGAAATTAAAGAAAAAATTATGTCTTTTTGCAGCAAGTCTTATGATAGTTATTTTAGCGGCATCATGCTCCTGTTCGGTAAATGTTAATACTAACAGCAGCACAGAAAGCACTTCCGCTACCGCTTTGAATGACGATGCTTCTGACAGCAGTGTTTCAGAAGAAGGAAATGTTTCAGAGACCAAAGCTGAGAAGGAAGATAGCAATTCTTCCGATAAGAACACAAAATCCGACACTAAAAGCACGACTTCAAAAAGTGATACAACCTCTAAGGATAACAAAAGCACAGGCTCAAAAACATCATCAAACACAAAATCGAGTACTAAGTCAAGCACAAAGAGCAGTACCAAATCAAGCAAAACCGGCTCAACAACATCCGACAACTTCGACGAGGATAACGGTATCGAAAAAGATGTTGTTGAAATTGATATGAATGACCTTGTTTAAGCCAATAAATCAGAACTGCTTTACAGATTATGATATTTCGATATAAAATAGCCGATATTGTTTTTGACGCGGATATAAGATACCGCAACACATACAACCAGATGAAGGATTATCTTGCAGATGACGAACCTGCAAGTTTTCTTGTTGAGATTTGTGACGAGGATATTGAACGTGAAAAAAAGTTTTCGCCGTATGAGCTTTCCGATTATTTGTATGAAAGTACGGCGGTGTACAGAAAGTTTATTTACAAAGCTCTTGAAAAATTTGACGCATTCTTCTTTCATTGCTCGTCAATTGCGGTAGATAACAAGGCGATTATGTTTACAGCTCAAAGCGGAACCGGAAAAAGCACGCATCGTAATCTTTGGCTTAAAAACTACGGTGATAAGGTAACCGTTATAAACGATGATAAGCCGATTATAAGGAAAGTTGACGGTGTGTTTTACGTTTACGGAACTCCCTGGCAGGGGAAAGAAGGTATGGGCTTAAACATCCGCGTACCCGCACATTCGCTTTGCTTTCTTTCGAGAAGCGAGAAGAATTATATAGGACCTATTTCGACTTCAGATGTTGTATCAAAGGTGCTTAATCAGACCGTTCGCCCGACAGAGACAGAGCTTATGGGAAATCTTCTCGACTTGCTCGACGGCTTTTTAAATCAGGTTAATTGCTACGATTTGCGTGTTAATATGGACGACGAGGCGGCTAAATTAGCCTACAACGAAATTGTAGCGAAATGAGTTTTACAGAAAAAGATTTTAAGATATAGAAGAACAGTATATGGAAAATGTAATTTCAGTAAAAAATATGCGTGAGAGCGACGCTTTTACAATTAACACCTCGGTAAGCGGCAAGGAGCTTATGCAGAGAGCCGCTGCGGGAGTTTATAAAAGTGTTAAATGGAGCGGTCGGATTGCCATAGTCTGCGGCAGCGGAAACAACGGCGGCGACGGCTATGCACTCGCCGAAATTCTTGTTGACAACGGATATATGCCTGTTGTTCTTCGTGTAAGCGACAAGTTTTCCGAGGACGGCTCGTATTATTATAACAAATGCAAGAGTAAGGGTGTTGGCGAAAGCTTTTGTGATGAATATACGGATTTCTCACAATATGATATTATCGTGGACTGTATTCTCGGAACAGGTTTTTCGGGAGAGTTAAGACAGGACATTGTAGAGCTTATTGAGAATATAAACCGCACCGATGCCTACAAGGTCAGCGTTGACATAAACAGCGGACTTTCGGGAGCGAACGGTATTGCTCACCCGATAGCCGTAAAATCCGACTTGACCGTTTCAATAGGATATTTTAAGACGGGAATGTTTTTGAATGACGCGGATGCTTATATCAGTTCGCTTAAAAACGTTGATATAGGAATAAAACTTTTAAAAAATCAGTATTATCTCTTAGATAAAGACGAGCTTAGTCCTTTTGTGGGCTATTCGAGCGTAGCTGTTTCGGCACAGAAATTTGCTCTTGAATATGCACTTGACGAGGAAGAATTCCGCAGAAATCCGCTCAAGGTCGTTTCCAAGGAATCCTGCGACAGCGGAAAAATTTTCGTAGTAGATTACGGCTCAAGTAAGCTGATAGTTGACCAGACCTACGTTTATTTCCAATCAGACAAAGTAAAGTAGAGGAGAAATTATGAAAAATAAAAACCAAAAGCCGATTAAAAACCCCGAGCTTTTAGAGGCTATAAAAAATATGCAGGAGAACAACACTCCCGAGAATGTTAACAGAATGATTGACTGTGTTATGAAGGCACAATTCATAACCCCCGGAACAGTATCAAAACCGCGTCCTGTCGCTAAAACCGACAAAAACGGAAGTACGGTTATGCAGCAGGAAACTCAGGTTCAGTTCCAGCTGATTGAAAATCAGAACAAGGAAAAATTCTTCCCTGCGTTTACCGATAAAGAAGAGAAGGAAAAGTGGCAGATATCCGAGGGCAAGGACGACGTTATAATGAACTTTGACGGCTACGCTCAGGTGCTTTCTGACGAGGGCTGTGATGTTAAGGGTTTTGTAATAAACCCGTTCGGACGTTCCGTAGCTTTTCCCAAGCCGATGGTTATGTCGCTTAAACAGCAGAAGGACTTTAAGAGCAATTCGGGCCTTCAACAGCAGTCTTTCTCCGCAGACGAAAATGTCCAGCTCGGAGACCCCGATCCCGACGAATATCCGATTGATATGATGGCTGCGATTATCAATTTTCTTCAGGAACGCGACGACGTAAACAGTGCGTACCTTAAAATGTTCAAACGTGAAAATGACGAAAAGCCGAGTTATCTTGTAATCGTTAATTTCGAGGGCGATAAAATGGAAGAAATCTTTAAAGGAATTTCTGCATGTGCGTCACCTCATTTAAGCGGTTATCAGCTCTCGATGATGCCCTATTCACTTCCTTTTGCACAAAAGGCAGTTGAGGGTGTAGAGCCATTCTATTCGGCTGAAGACTAAGACTATCTTTTAAGAGCCGATTTACATTTGTAAATCGGCTTTTTTGATTTTAAAATGCAAAATTTACTGAAAAACAAATACTTCGCCTATCTCGGTGCACTTATTTGTGCGGCACTTTGGGGTACGGCGTTTCCGATTATCAAACTCGGTTATAATGAATTTAATATTTCACAGTCCGATATAGCGTCAAAGCTTCTCTTTGCGGGCGAAAGGTTTGCCTTTGCGGGAGTTTTGGTTTTTATTTTCGGCTTAATTGCTCTGAGAAAACCGCCGATTGTAAGGAAAAGCGACTTTCTCCCTGTTGCAGTTTTGGGAGTTGTGCAGACTACTCTCCAATATCTTTTCGCCTATGTCGGCGTAGGTTTTACAACTGCTGTGAACACCTCAATAATCACGGGAACGGTTTCGATAATTTCCGTTGTGCTTGCGAGTTTTTTCTTTAAAAACGACAGGCTGAATGTTGTGAAAATTATCGGCTGCTTGCTCGGCTTAATCGGAATAGTCTATGTAAACATTTCCGACTTCTCCTTTTATTCCGTAACTTTTTTAGGCGACATAATCGTGCTTTTTTCTGCTATAAGCGGAGCGGGCGGAAATATAATAACGAAAAAAATCTCCGGCGGTAAAAATCCGACATCAATAACCGCATGCCAGCTTTTCTTAGGCGGTATGATACTTCTGATTATCGGTCTTGTTTTCGGCGGAAGAACGGATTTAACAAATGTTTCGGGAATGGTTATTCTTTTCTGGCTTTCTCTTGTATCTTCCGTCAGTTTTCTGCTGTGGACGGCACTTTTAAAGTATCACCCCGTAAGCAGGATTACGGTTTTCACAATGCTTGTGCCGATTTTCGGAACCGTGTGGAGCTTTATACTGCTCGGTGAGGAAATTTTAAAAATCGAAAATCTTATTTCCCTTGTACTGATTTGTGCGGGAATTGTATTTGTAAACATAAAAACGGCGTGATAAAATGAAAATTAAAGGCGTAATTTTTGATATGGACGGTGTTATTCTCGACAGCGAAAAGCTTTACGTTCGCTTTTGGAGCGAGGCGGGCAGAGCCTGCGGCTATAATTTTGAAAGAAAGCACGCTCTCGCAATCCGCAGTATGGCTCGTCCGTTTGCAGTTTCAAAACTCAAAAGCTTTTTCGGCGACGATTTTAACTACGATGATGTGCGGAACAAACGCATTGAGCTTATGAGCGAATATATCGAAAAAAACGGCATAGATACTAAGCACTATGCCGAGGAAATTCTGAGTTATCTAAAAGAGAACGGATATAAAACCGCAATCGCAACGGCAACTCCGCCCGAGCGTACTGAAAAGTATCTTAAGCAGGTCGGGTTGTACGATTACTTTGACGAGCTTATTTCGGCGTCAATGGTTGAAAACGGAAAGCCTGCACCCGATATTTATAAATTTGCCTCGGCAAAGCTAAGTTTATCTCCTGAAAACTGCATTGCAGTTGAGGATAGTCCAAACGGCGTTCAGTCCGCAAGCTCGGCAGGATGTGTAACCGTTATGGTTCCCGATATGGACAGCCCCGATGACGAGGTTATAAAAAAGGTGTATAGGGTTGCAGATAATTTAAAAGAGCTTGAAAATATTATTGAGGAAATAAATGGGGGAAAACGAAATGCTTAACGTAATTTCAGACTTTATAAACAGCGTTGACGAATTTATGTGGGGTTGGTTTATGATAATCCTGCTTTTAGGTACGCATATTTTTATGACAATTCGCACAAGATTTGTTCAGCGAAAAACGCTAAAGGCTATTCGTCTTTCGATAACTAAGGACCCCGATTCGGACGGCGATATAAGTCCGTTTCAATCGCTTGCAACTGCACTTGCCTCAACTATCGGAACAGGAAATATAATCGGCGTGGGTACTGCTATCGCACTCGGCGGACCGGGAGCCGTGCTTTGGTGTTGGCTTACGGGCGTGTTCGGAATTGCGACAAAGTATGCCGAGTCGTTGCTCGCGGTAAAATATCGTGTCCGCACAAAGGACGGAAGAATGCTCGGCGGTGCAATGTATGCACTTGAGCGTGGACTTAAAATGAAGTGGCTCGGAGTATTGTTTGCTCTGTTTGCACTTTTGGCGTCATTCGGAATAGGT
>JAFLSL010000091.1 GCA_022510985.1 Ruminococcus sp.
TGAGTTCCGGAACTACAAATCCGCTTATAACGGAAAGTGCCGTTATTGTAAGAAAAAATATCGTTGAGTGTGCTTTTGCTGTTGATTTAGTTTGGGCTGACATTAACCCTCAATCCTTTCAATAAGATAGGGGATAGCTCTTTCAAAATCTACGCCGTACCAATTGGAGTTCGGTGTATTCTTTGTAATGCGGATACATTCCGCTGTGTAGTCTGCAGCAATTTTTATGCTGTCCTCGATTGACTTGCCTCGTACAAGAAGTCCCGTGAAGGTTGAACTGAAGATGTCGCCTGTTCCGTGGAACGCCGCGTCAATCTTTTCTTGAAAATATGTGTAATATTTTTTAGTTTCGCTGTCATATAAAAGCACACCGTACTTACCGTCAAACGCAACGCCTGTGAGTACAATCTTCTTAGCACCCTGAGCGGCGAGCTTTTCTACAACCTCTTTAGCAAAGGTTTCGTCATATTCAGCCTTATACGGAGTGTCGGTCATATAGCAAGCCTCTGTAATATTCGGAAGAATGATATCTGCCTGAGCACAGAGCTTTGCCATTTCGTGAGGAAATTCCTCATCAAAAGCGGGGTAAAGTTTGCCGTTGTCAGCCATTGCAGGGTCAACGATTACAAGATTACCGCTTTGTTTAAGGTTATCAATCAGTGAAATTACTTTGCCGATTTGTCCGGCTGACGCGAGGTAACCTGTATAGAACGCGTCAAAGGTAATACCCTCGTCCTTCCAATGCTTTGAAATCGGAATAATCTGATCGTCAAGGTCTTTACATGTAAAGTTTTTAAACATAGTGTGGGTGGAAAGCACAGCTGTCGGTATGATAGCCGCTTCAACTCCGGTTGCGGAAATGATCGGCAAAGCTACCGTAAGAGAGCATTTGCCCACACAGGATATGTCCTGAATTGTTACTATTCTTTTCATAATGTTTCTCCTTAAAATTGATGAGCAAATGATACCATGTAAACTGTCTTTTTAAAATAGACAGTTTATCGAAATAATAAAAGGACAGTTTTAAACGCGACTTATCCAAAATTTGTATATTATTACATTTTGTAATTAATTTGCCTGAGAAACAAGGTTGCGTTAAAATGATATTGTCTTTAACTGAATATAAATATATAAAATAATTGTAAAAATGCAATAAAAAAGTTTAGATTAAATAAATATTATGTTGACTTTATTCTGCAAATGTGCTAAAATTACAACATAATATCGTAAAAGGGATAATATCCAACGATACAAACTCATTAAATAGGGTTTTAATACCCATGGTTATAAAATTTCAAAAATGAAATAATTGAAGGAGGAAAATTTCATGAAGAAATTTGCAGCTATTTTTATCAGTGTTATGTTAATAGCACTTATGGCAATTGCACCTACTGTTTCAGCGGTAGCAGCTCAGGACTTTAAAGCTGTTTACCAAGAAAACGGTAGTCTTACACTTGAAAAGTATCAGTCCGGTTCTAATAAGAAGACTGCTGTAGAGGGTGCAACATTTACCGCTTACAGAGTTTTTGATCTCAACAAAGATGGTATTTTCTCAGTAAATGAAAATCTCTTTAGTGGTGCTGTAAAAACCGCACTGGAGAATGAATTAAACGATGGTGCTATCTCTTTCAAAAGCACATCTGTTTTAGAGGATATGATTCCTACTCTTCAGACAGCTGTTAAGAATGAATCTGCATCACCAGCTAAAGGTATTTTCGATTCAGTAGCAAACGGTGGAATATATAAGTTTGCTCAACTTCCACTCGGTGTGTATCTTGTAGTTGAGACAAAGGTTCCTACAAATTACGCAGTTTCATCAGTACCTTTCCTCGTATCAATTCCTCAGTGGATTGAAAGCGAAAAGGAAAATGAAGACGGTAAGTGGGAGTTTGATGTTACTGCATATCCTAAGGATGACAAAGTAACTCTCGACAAGTATATCACAAACTCTGACGACGTTTCACCTCTTAAAGATGTTACTACTGCTACAAAAGACATCGGTGACGAGGTTGATTACAAAATCGAAACAAAGATTCCGTACTACGGCGAAAGCTTTGTAAATGAGAGCGGAGCAGCTACAAAGAATATTACATATACCTTTGTAGATGAAATGTCCAAAGGCTTAACTTATAACGGCGATTTCGAAGCTACTGTTTTAGTTCCTGATTTAGAAGCAGATGAACAGCCCGCATATAAAAAAGTAAAGCTTGCTAAAGATGCTTATACAGCCGGTTCTGAGACAACTGAGAATGGCACAACAATTACAGTAAAGTTCAACTGGGCAAAAATTGATCAGTATCAGGGCTATGGAATTGTATTTGAATATACAGCAATTCTTAATGAAAATGCAGAAATAGGTTCAGCAAACGAAAACTCAGCTCAGCTCTTCTACACAAATGACCCGAGACCGAACAGTTCTGCAGATGGTTCGGACTTACCCTCATATGAAGATGAAAAAGAAAGAGAAAAATTAGGTAAAACACCGAAGAGCAAAACACAGGTTTATACATATGCTATGGATCTCACAAAGACCTTTAATAATAAGGCACCGAAAGATGCAGGAGTTACAAGTCCGAGTGATGTTGAGTTCACATTAACAAAGGACGGCGAAAAAACTCCTCTCCAGTTCGTAGAGCTTAGCGTAGGTTCATATGTTGCATTAGGCGATAAGTTTAAAGCAACAGTTAATAATGGCAAAATTACACTTTCAGGTAAAACATACTCTGTTGTTTCAAAGATAAGCCCGGATAGTAACGGCAACCTTGAAGTAAAGGGACTTGACGAAGCAACATACGTATTGTCCGAGGTTAGCAGCGTTAAAGGCTGGAGCAAGCTTGCAAGCGATATCACTATCACATTAACAGGTGATAAGGATGAGGACGGCAAATATATCAGCGGAAAGTTAACTAAGGCTGAAGCATCCCCGAACCTTACTTTAGAGGTAAATACAAAGGGTAATGCTACTGCAACAGGTCATTTCGGAATTACAGTTAACAACGTTAAGAAGCAGTTCGATCTTCCTCTCACAGGTGGTATGGGACTTCTTATGTTCACAATCGGCGGCGGAATTGTAATAGCCGGTGCTATTATCCTTTTCTCTACACTTCGCAAGAAGAAGACTGCTGAATAATAGTTATTATACTATACAAATATTAATCATTTAAAATCAATGGGAGAGCAGAGAAATCTGTTCTCCCAGAAGTTTATATTTGCTTTTATAATAGTGAATTTTTATTATATATTTCTACAAGCAGGAAGGAAAATAAGACGTGAAAAAAGTAATAGTCGTAATATTAGGAGTACTGATTTTGCTTGTAGGTCTTGCATTGTGCAGCTATCCATTTGTCAGCAACTATTTAATGAGCTTAAACTACGAGAGCGAAATAGCAGAGCAGGAAGCAGCCGTAGAAAAATCAGATGAAAGTACAATAAAACAAGCCTTTAAACAAGCAGAAACATATAATAAAAATTTATTAGGAACGGTAATTCTTAAAGACCCATTCGACCCTAACTTCGTGCCTGAAACTGATTTAGTTTACGAAGAGCTTTTAAATTTAAACAACGACTCGATTATGGGTAGTATAGAAATACCTAAGATAGATGTAAAGATTCCTATTTTCCACGGAACTAGTCAGGAAGTCCTTCTCAAAGGCGTAGGTCATTTGACTAACACCTCATTGCCGATTGGCGGAAAGTCCACCCATGCGGTTCTTACGGGCCATACGGGCGTACCGAATGCTGTATTCTTTACCGATTTGGATAAGCTTGAAAAGGGCGATATGTTCTTTATCAGGGTATTAAATCGAACTCTTGCATATAAAGTTGACCAGATTAAGGTTGTTCTCCCAACTGTAACTAAGGACTTATTAATTGCCGACGACAAGGACTATGTAACTCTGATAACATGCACACCATATGGAATAAATTCCCACCGTTTGCTTGTAAGAGGAACAAGAGTGCCTTATACTGAAACGGAAATAGAAAAGAAAAAAGAGAGTATAGAGAAAGTTGAAAGTACTTGGATGTCTGAATATAAACGAGCCTTGATTATAGGTGCAGCAGTATTTTCGGCTATAGTTGCGGTTTTTGTTGTTTTCAGAATTCTTATCCTAAAACAAAGAAAAAGAAAGAAAGTATCGTAGTAATCATTTAATTTCTATGGCTTTTGAAAGGCAGACACTATGAAACAATTTATAGCGGTTATTGTTTTTATTGTCCTTTTGACTGTAGGTGTAGGTATAATTGGATATCCGTTTGTCAGTAATTATCTGATGAGCCAAAACCTCGACAGCGAGGTTCAGTCATACCTCAGCTCAGCGTCACAGATGAGCAAGGACCAATACTCAGAAGAAATAAAAAAGGCAAAAGAGTATAATAAAAGTCTTATCGGTAATGTCGAAATAGCTGACCCTTTCGGAGATGAGCCTAAAGGCGATGATAACTATAACGAGTTACTGAATGTAGATGGTACGTCAGTAATGGCGGTTATTGAAATTCCCGCAATAGATATAAGATATCCTGTTTATCACAGTGCGAATGACGACGTCTTGGATAGGGGAATAGGTCATTTAAGAAACACCTCTCTTCCAATCGGCGGCAAAGGAACACATTCTGTTTTGACAGGTCATACAGGTCACTCACAAGCAAAGTTTTTTACGGATCTTGAAAAGGTTGAAACCGGTGACGTTTTTTATATAAGTGTTTTAAATGAAACCCTTGCATATAAGGTTGACCAAATAAAGGTTGTATTGCCGAGCGATACTTCACAATTGCAGATTGATACCGAAAAAGATTATGTAACGCTTGTTACCTGTACTCCTTTCGGCGTTAACTCGCATCGCCTTCTCGTTCGCGGCAGCAGAATCCCTTATAACGAAGAGATAAAGGAAAAATTCAAATCCGTAAAGATTGAAAAAAGCACTTGGGTTGACGAATATATGTATGCAATTATTATCGGTGCGAGTGTAATGTTCGGCATACTGATAGTATATGCTGTGGTAAGGGTAATCAGAAAGCAAGCCGAAAAGAGAAAAGAAAATGATTAAAAGAATTATTATTAAGCTTTTAGCATATCTTCTTGTCTTAGCTATGTTCCTGGCAGGGCTGTTGATTTTTTCGTATCCGCTGTTATCGGGTTATATGTCGGATAGGAATTCGACAATATATATCGAAGAATTTGAAAGCGAAAAAAAGTCTTATTTAAACAAAAATATGGATACTCAAAGCTCAGAAGAACTGAGTGAGCTGTATAAAGAAATGCAGGAATACAACGAGGCTATATTTGAAAACGGGCAGGACAATTTGTGTGATGCTTGGGCTT
>JAFLSL010000092.1 GCA_022510985.1 Ruminococcus sp.
AAGGTGGATTTCACAAAGAAAGAAAGCTTTAATTTTTATGACCTCGTTGAGATTATGAAATTCTTAAGAGCACCTGATGGTTGTCCTTGGGATAAGGTTCAGACTCACGAATCAATTCGAAGTAATTTTATCGAAGAAACCTATGAGGTTATTGAAGCTATTGATAATAAAGACGCTGAGCTTTTAAAAGAGGAGCTTGGAGATGTTCTTTTGCAGGTTGTTTTCCACAGCGAAATGAGTGCTGAGGAAAATGAGTTTGATATAAACGACGTTATTAACGGAGTTTGTAAAAAGCTAGTTGAAAGACATCCGCATGTTTTCGGCGATATTAAAGCCGAAAACAGCGAAGAAGCCCTCAAAAGCTGGGATAATGTTAAGATGGCGACCAAATCTCAAAAAAAGCAATCAGAAGCTATGGTAAGTGTCTCAAAAGCTTTGCCGTCGCTTATGAGAGCAACTAAAATTCCGCAGAAGGCAGCCAAGGTCGGCTTCGATTGGGATAATGTAAACGGAGCCTTAGATAAGGTTTTCGAAGAAACGGACGAGCTTAAGGATGCCATTAAATCCGGTAATGCTGATTTGCAGGCAGAGGAGCTTGGAGATTTACTCTTTTCCGTTGTTAATGTATCCCGATTTTTAAAGGTAGACTCAGAGAAGGCTCTTTTTGACGCCTGCGATAAGTTTACCAACCGTTTTAAACTTCTCGAGGAGCTTGCTCAAAAACGAGGAATTGATATAAAAACGGCATCACTCAGTAAACTTGATTCCCTTTGGGATGAAGTTAAAAAATAATATTTTGGAGGAATTAAACTATGAACAAAACAGAATTAATTGCTGCAGTTGCAGAGGCAAGCGGTATTTCTAAGAAAGATGCTGAAAAGGCAGTTTCTGCTACAGTAGATACAATCGTTAATGCTATTGCTAACGGTGACAAGGTACAGCTCGTAGGCTTTGGTACATTTGAGCAGCGTCAGAGAAACGCTCGCACAGGTGTTGATCCCAGAACAGGCAACAAGATTGAGATTGCTGCTTCTAAGGTTCCTGCATTCAAGGCTGGTAAGGCTTTCAAGGACGCTGTAAACAAGTAATTTAAATTTGCTTTTAAACTGCCTCTTTTCGAGGCAGTTTTTCTCTATAATAAGGTGATAATATGAGACTTGATAAATTTTTAAAGGTTTCAAGAATAATTAAACGTCGCACTGTTGCTAATGAGGCGTGCGACGCAGGAAGAGTTTTTGTAAACGGAAACATCGCCCGTGCATCTTATGGTGTAAAAGTGGGGGATATAATCGAAATAACTCTCGGACAGCATCCCATAAAAATCCGCGTAAAAGAAATAAACGAACACGCCACAAAAGAAAATGCACCTATGATGTATGAAAACGCGACATAAATAATTTTTTCCTCCATATAATTATATAGATTTTTATATGGAGGATTTTTATATGCAGGAGAAAATACCCAAACCCCATAACCTGATTTTAGACAACAGAAACAAGCTAAGTCTGACCGGTGTTGACGATGTGTTGGGCTTTAATGAAGAAACTGTCAGCGTTAATACTTCTATGGGAGATTTAATTATACGCGGCTCAAAGCTTCATATCAGCAAACTTAACCTTGAAACAGGAGAGGTCGAGATTGACGGAAAAGTAAACTCTCTTCAATACGCTGAAACCAAAACAAATAAATCTTTTATGCAAAGGCTCTTAGGCTGATGGAGTTTACTCTTTCGCAGCTTATTACTGCTTTTCTGTTCTCCTTAGTTCTCGGCTTTTGTCTGGGCGTAATTTATGAGCCTATACGAATTCTACATAAGATAGGTCTCAACGGTAAGATACATTATTTTATTTTCGATTGCTCTTTTATGGTAATATGTGGTCTTGTTACCTTCTTTTACTCTCTTTCTATGCTCGAAGGAAGAATAAGAGCTTTTGTAATTTTGGGTGAAATTATCGGTTTTCTATTGTTTCATCATTCCATAACTCCTGTTACAGATAAAATTTACGACCCAATATTAAAATTTTTCCGAAAAATATTAAAATATCTATTGAAAATCAGTAGAAAAGTAATGTATAATATAAAAAATAAGTTAGTATATATTCTGAAGTTTTTAAAAGATAAACTAAAAAAGTTTTCAAATAAGGTTACTATATATGGAAGAAGAAAAGAGAACAGAAAAAACAGAAACAAAAAAGAAAAACGAAATAAAAGAAGTAACTCCCCGAAAAAGGAAAAGAAGTAAAAAGTTTTTCCTTCTTTATATTGCAATTGCCGCTTTTGTAGTGTATGCTTCATTTACAATTATAAATCAAAGTATTGAAATAAACGATAAAAGAAACAAACTAAAGAAAATTGAAGACCAGCTCGAAATTGTTGAAATACAGAGCGATTATCTTAAGGAGATAAAAAATTATAAGGGTAAAGATTTAAGCGAGTATATTGAAAACATAGCCCGCGAGGATCTTGATTATATTAAAAACGGCGAGCGTATTTTTGTAAACGTAGCCGGAGACTAGAAAATGGGGAACACAATGAGCATTGAAATCGGTACAATTGTAGAGGGTAAAGTTTCGGGTATATCAAAATTCGGAGCTTTTGTGGACTTGCCTGACGGAAGCACAGGAATGGTACATATCTCTGAGGTGTCACAGTCCTATGTAAGCGAGATTAAAGATTTCCTTTCGATAGGTGATACCGTTAAGGTAAAGGTACTTTCGCTTGAAAACGGTAAAATTGTGCTTTCAATTAAACAAACTCAGCCGAAACCCGATAAGAAAAATAGGAACGATAAAAATTCTGCGTCCTATAAATCAAAACCTCGTAAACCCTACAAGCCCGCTCCGCCCGTTACAAGTCCGGGTAGTTTTGAGTGGCAAAGCTCGCGTCCCGATTCTCCGTCATCCTTTGAGGATATGATGTCTATGTTCAAAAAAACGAGCGAGGATAAAATGTCCGATTTAAAAAGATCGTCAGGTGAATCACGCGGATATAGCCGCAGAGGAAACGGTTCAAGAAAGTAAAATTGGGTATCGGTTTTCCGATGCCCTTTGTTGTTGTGATATTATGGATAACTTAAAATTTTGTGCACCTTGTCTTTTAGGAGTAGAGGGCATTTGTGCCAATGATTTAAAATTTAACGGGATTGAAAACGCTCAGGCTGAAAACGGACGTGTGGTTTTCAGCGGAGATTATAATACCCTGGCTCGTGCTAATCTTATCTCACGTTACAGCGAGCGTATACAAATTATCCTCTCCGAATTTAATGTCTATTCCTTTGAGGAGTTATTTGAAAGCGTAAAAAATATTCCGTGGGAGAGATTTATCGGAAAATCAGATGCATTTCCCGTTAAAGGCAGCAGCCTTAACTCAAAGCTTTATTCTGTAAGTGATTGCCAAAAAATTATTAAAAAGGCAGTTGTAGACAGACTGTCCTCAAAATACGGCATTAGTTGGTTTGAAGAAACAGGAAGTGTTCACCAAATCCAGTTTCTCATAAGAAATGATAGGGCAAGTATTCTTCTCGATACTTCGGGCGACGGACTTCATAAACGCGGCTATCGCTCTAATTCAAATGATGCCCCGATAAAGGAAACACTTGCCGCTGTTATGGTTGATCTTGCAAGGGTCAGAGCCAATCATTTTGTGGTTGACCCGATGTGCGGCAGCGGTACTATTCTTATTGAGTCCGCCTTAAAGGCATTAAAAATCGCCCCGGGGCTTAATCGTGGCTTTTCAGCTGAAAAATGGGCACAAATTCCATCCTCAGTCTGGAAAGAGGAAAGAGAAAAAGCAAGGTCTGTGGCTGATATGGAGTGTTCTTTTAAGGCTATAGGTTATGATATTGATGATAACGCACTTGAAATAGCACGCTTAAATGCAAGAAAAGCCGGAGTAGGCGATAGAATTGAATTTAAAAAGCGAGATTTAAGAGATTTTGAATTTGACAGCGAATTTCAGACAACTATTGTAAACCCGCCCTACGGAGAACGCCTGCTTGATATCAATGAAGCTGAAAAGCTCTACAAAATTATGGGAGAAAAATTTTTAAAGCAAAAGGGAAAGAGCTACGCTGTTATAACTCCCGACGATGATTTTGAAAAAATCTTCGGAAGAAAAGCCGATAAACGTCGCAAGCTCTACAACGGTATGCTTAAATGCCAGCTTTATATGTATTTCAAATCTTAATTTGTTGCCGATTTGCGGAAAAACAACAAAAAATTGACAGTATTCTATTGTATTTAACGGGAATTTGTATTATAATATACTTCTGATGTTATTCTCTTTGGAGGTAAGATATATGAGTAAGAAAAAAATTGCGGTCTTAACAAGCGGAGGAGACGCTCCGGGAATGAATGCGGCAGTAAGAGCTGTTGTTCGTTCCGCTATTGCTAAGGGAATGGATGTTTACGGTGTTTACCGCGGTTATAACGGTCTTTTAAACGCCGATGTTGAAAAAATGAATTTGCGTTCTGTTTCAGATATTATCGGAAACGGCGGAACTATGCTCTATACTGCAAGAAGTGAGGAGTTTAAAACTTTAGAAGGACAGAAAAGAGCTGCTAAGCATTGCCAGGATTTAGGTATCTCAGGAGTTGTAGTTATCGGCGGCGACGGTTCTTTCGCAGGTGCAAGAGCACTCACAAACGCAGGTGTTAACTGTATCGGTATTCCAGGCACTATTGATAATGATATAGCTTGCTCCGAATATACAATCGGCTTTGATACAGCTATGAATACAGCAATTGAAATGATAGATAAAATTCGTGACACAGCTCAATCCCACGATCGTTGCTCTGTTGTTGAGGTTATGGGCCGCCGCTGCGGAGATATTGCTCTTCAGGTTGGAATTGCCTGCGGTGCAACAGCAATTCTTGTTCCTGAGGTTGAGTACGATATCGAAAAGGATGTTATCGCAAGAATCGTAGATACACAAAAGACCGGCAAAAAGCACTTTGTTGTAGTTGTTGCTGAAGGTGTCGGCGGTGTTAACGACCTTGCAAAGTACGTTGAAAGTCGTCTCGGAATTGAAACAAGAGCTACAATCCTCGGCCATGTTCAGCGTGGCGGTTCTCCCACATTAAGAGATCGTGTAGTTGCATCTCTTATGGGACATAAGGCTGTTGATCTTCTTGAAGAGGGCAAAGGCAACAGAGTTGTCGCTATGAAAAACGGCGTGATTGTTGATTACGATATTACCGAGGCTCTTGAAATGCCCAGAGTTTTCAACACAGACCTCTATAATATTGCAAAAACAATTTCTATTTAATAAGTTTTTTATTTCGGCACAATGTATGATAGTATATTGT
>JAFLSL010000093.1 GCA_022510985.1 Ruminococcus sp.
CCCATTTTCCGGGTAAGCTTAAACAGCCTTCTAAGCCGACCTGTTTTCCCGAAGTTTCAATAATCTCGGGGTTTACAAGCTCAATAACTCCGTCCTCGGGGTCAATTTCAATAACGACTACTCGTCTGAGCACGCCGACCTGCGGAGCGGCTAATCCTACACCACCCGAGTTATGAAGGGTCTCTATCATATCATCTATCAATGTTGCCAGGCGGTCATCGAATTTGACAACTTCCCTGCAATTTTTAGTAAGTATATCGTCACCCTCGGTGACAATTTCTCTGATTGCCATATTTACCTCCCGATTTTTTATTGGTTTAAAACGATAACGCGTTCATATCAACATACGCAGTTACGCTCTTATTTTCTTTTATAGAATTAAATTCCTGTATTGTGTCGGATAAAAGTCTTCTGAAACGTTTATCATTTCTGCATTTTATTATAATTTTATAGCGGTATTTATTGCTGACTTTTGCGACCTGAGCCGGAGAAGGTCCGAGTATTCTAAGCGGCAAATCAGCAAAATCGGACTTCGCCCTATTTACAAAACGCGTCATAAAATCACGCGAGGCTTTTATTGCACAAGAGTGGCTGTCGCAGACAAAGCCTACCATACAAATATCTGCAAAAGGCGGATAAAGCATAGCTTTTCTTATTGTGATTTCGCTGTCGAAAAATCTTTCGTAATCCTGTGCCGCCGCTAAGGAAATTACGTTATTTTCGGGGGTGAAGGTCTGGATAATTGCGACACCTTTTTTATCTCCCCTGCCGCTTCTTCCGACAACCTGAGTTAAAAGAGAAAATGTTCTCTCAAAGCTACGGTAATCGTCGGAATAAAGCATTGAATCGGGATTAAGCACGCCGACTAAGGTGACCTTCGGAAAATCAAGCCCTTTTGCTACCATTTGGGTTCCGATTAAAATATCATAATCGCCGTTTGAGAATGCGTTAAGATAACGTTCGTGCGAAGATTTTCGCATTGTGGAGTCAGCGTCAAGCCGCAAAACTCTTGCCTCGGGCAAAAGCTCCGCTAACTGCTGTTCAATTTTTTGTGTACCGGCACCGCCGAAACGGAGCGATTTGTTGTGACAAGTCGGACATTCGCTTAAATAATCCATAGAATATCCGCAGTAGTGGCACATCAATCTATGGTTTGAGCTGTGATAAGTAAGAGAAATTGAGCAATTCGGACAAGTAATAGTTTCCCTGCAATTAGAACACATCGCAAAGGTATTGTGTCCGCGTCTGTTTAAAAGCAGAATACTTTGGTTGCCGTTTTGAAGATTTTCTTCAAGATAGCTTAAAAGTTCTCTCGAAAAACCTGTTGAATTACCTTCGGCAACTTCTTCATTCATATCGACAATTTTAACCTCGGGAAGTATTGCTTTTCCAAAGCGTTTAGTAAGTTTATTTAAAGAATATCTACCCTCTACAGCATTATAATAGCTTTCGACATCGGGAGTTGCCGACGACAAAAGCAAAAGTGCGTTGTTTTGAGCGGCTCTGAATTTCGCAACCTCTCTTGCGTGATAACGCGGAGTTGATTCGGATTTATAGGTGTGCTCCTGCTCCTCGTCCATAATTATTATTCCGAGATTTTTAAACGGTGCAAAAACGGCACTGCGAGTTCCTATCGCAATTTTAGCTATTCCTCTGAGCACGCGTTTATATTCATCAAGCCTTTCTCCGAGCGACAGACCGCTGTGGAAAACGGTTACGTCTTCTCCGAATTTTGACTTGAAGATATTAATAAACTGCGGTGTTAAGGAAATTTCGGGAACCATAACGATTACGCCCTTTTCGTCTTCTACAACCTTTTCGATAAGCTTTAGAAAAACTGAGGTTTTTCCGGAGCCTGTTATACCGTAAAGAAGGCTGACGTGGGGATTATCATCGTTATATTCCGAGAGAAGTTTTTCATACGCCGAGTTTTGCTCGTCAGTTAAAATAACTTCTTTATTTTCTTTAACAGAATTATTAATAACATTTCTGAAAATCTCATCCTCGTAATAAAAGGCAAGATTTTTCTTTACAAGATTATCGACAACAGATGTTGTAACTCCTGTATAGTAGCAGATCTCCTTGACAGAAGCTGAGCCTGCCGTCTGCAAAATCTCAAGAACCTTGTTCTGCTTGGGGCTTAGCTTAACTGAGGAAAAATCTGCGTCCTCGTTAAGAGCAACCATTTTCATTACAGCATCGCCGACCCTGCGAAAAGCTTCGTCGGATTTTCTGAGAATTTCTTTCTCGACAAGGCTGTCGAAAATCTTAGCGTTCAAGCCGAGAGTTTCCGATAAAGCGTCACACTTTACGGGCTTTTTCTGAGCAAGAAGATAGTTATAGACCTGCAACTCGTCCAGAGCCAAAACTTCGGTATCTACTCCTTTTACGGCTGAATAGAGCGTTGTTATGTTATAGCTTATTCCCGCGGGCAACATCGTTTTTATTGCATCGTAATAGGTGCAAAAATACCGCTCACGCATAAAGCTTGCGAGCTTTATCATTTCTTTAGTCAGCACAGGCTCGTTATCGAGTACGGAGATAACGGATTTAAGGTTATCCGATGTCTCGTTTTTTATACTCATAACCATAGCCTGACGCCTACGATTACCGTTGCCGAAGGGCACCAGAACACGCTTTCCCACTGCAATTTGGGGTAGTATTTCAGCGTTTATGGAATAGTCAAAAATTTTATCAAACGAATAGGTCGTATTTTCTACCGCAACTGAGGCGATATAATCAGTCTTCATCTTCCGGCTGAATAATATTTATTTTATGGTCTTTAATCTCGTCGATTGCGAGGAGAACAGCCTTTTCATCAGTAATAATTTCCTGATCCTCAAAATCCTGAGTAATCTGGCGAGCTCTTTTAGCTACTCCGATTACAAGAGCGTATTTGCTGGCCTTTCCCTCAAATAATTCATCAACATTTACTTTTTTCATCTTAATTACTCCTTTTATATTTTAAAATTAATAACAATTTTACTCGGATTCTTTTTTTAGAATTCCGATTATTTCCTGTGTAGCACGATCAACTTCGTCGTTGAGCACGGAATACTTATAGTATTTTTCATACGTTAATTCCTCAAGTGCTCTGTACATACGCTTTTTAATAGTTTCTTCGTCCTCGGTGCCTCTGCCTCTTAAACGGCGTTCAAGCTCCTCAACTGACGGAGGAGTTATAAAAATACTTACGCAGTCCGGACGTTTTTTCATAACCTGCATTCCGCCCTGAACCTCGATTTCAAGAAAGACGTTGTAGCCCTTTTCCAAAAGCTCGTCAACAGCCTTTTCGGGTGTTCCGTACATATTATCGCAGAATGTGGCGTATTCAAGAAATCCATCTTCTTCTATAATTTTATTAAATTTATCCTTAGATACAAAATAATAGTGGACTCCGTCTATTTCTCCGGGTCGCGGTACTCTTGTGGTACAGGATACGGAAAGCTTTATGCTCTCATCATTTTTTAAAAGCTCTTTCATTATTGTACCCTTGCCCACTCCCGAGCAACCGGTATATATAACAAGTTTACCTTTTTTCATATCAGTCTTCCTCACTACGATTTCCTATTGCCTCGGGCGATAATGCCGAAAGGACAACGTGGTCGCTGTCGGTTACGATTACCGCCTTACATTTTCTTCCGCAGGTTGCATCAACAGCCAAACCCTTCGCCTTAGCTTCCTGAACAATTCGTTTTACGGGAGCTGAATCAGGAGAAACTACAGCGACAATTTTTGAGGAAGAAACCATATTTCCGTAGCCTACATTTATAAGTTTCATACTCTCACCTTATTCGATATTCTGAATCTGTTCTCTGATTTTTTCGATTTCGTTCTTAATTTTAACTACCATTTGAGCAATAGTTGCATCCTTTACCTTTGAGCCTATTGTGTTAGCCTCACGGTTCATTTCCTGAATTAAGAAGTCGATGCTTCTGCCGACCGGCTTATCCTCGTTCAGGTAGATATTAAGCTGGTCATAGTGACTTCTGAGGCGTACGGTTTCCTCATCAACAGCTACCTTATCGGCAAAAATTGCAACCTCGGTGATAACTCTCTGTTCATCATATTCTTTGGACTGTAAGAGTTCCTCAATTTTCTCTTTTAAGCGGGACTGATACTCGCTTACGGTTTCGGGTGAACGCTTTTCGATTTCGCCGACAGTATCAATAATAGTTTGTGCACGATTTAAAATGTCGGCTTTAAGCCTTTCGCCCTCACTTTTACGCATAGCCATAAAGTCCTCTAAGGCTTTATCAACGGCAACCTTGACGTCAGCCCATACAGTATCCTCGTTCTCGGGAGCCTTATGGACGGTTAAAACATCGGGATAACGTCCCACGTCTACAGTAGTTACGTTATTTAAAATTCCGTACTTTTCCTCAAGCTCCTTTAAAGCGTTCAGATAACCTTCGGCAAGATTATGGTTAACCTGAACCTCGGTCGGAGTATTTTCAGGCTCGGTAATTGAGACGAACATATCAACCTTGCCACGGGATATTTTTGAGGTTATATAGCTTTTCAGCTTTTCTTCAAGAAAGCTGTAGCCTCTTGTTGTACGACAGGAAAATTCAAGATAACGGTGGTTTACGCTTTTTATTTCAAGAGTAATACTGCGTCCGTTTACCTGATCTTCAAATCTTCCGAAGCCGGTCATTGAGTTTATCATAAAATCCTTCCTTTCACGGATTTTTATCTCCATATATTTTATCACTTATAATATATAAAGACAATAGTTTTGTAACCTTTTTGTAACCTTTTAGACAGTGATATAAAAACTTGATTTTCTCAGGTTAATCGTATATAATGTTAAAAGGTTTTAAATAAGAATTTAAATAAGAAGGAATGGTTTTATGTCAGGACATAATAAATGGAGTACAATTAAACAGAAAAAAGGTAAAAATGACGCTGCAAGAGCTAAGATTTTTACTAAAATCGGACGTGAGCTTATTGTTGCTGTTAAAGAGGGCGGCAGTGCTGATCCTTCTGTAAACTCTAAGCTTAGAGATATTATAGCAAAAGCAAAGGCTAACAACGTGCCTAACGACAATATAGACCGTATAATCAAAAAGGCTGCAGGCGACAGCGACTCAGCTAACTACGAGGCTGTCACATACGAAGGATACGGACCGAATGGTATTGCGGTAATTGTTGAGGCACTTACAGATAACAGAAACAGAACCGCGGGAGAAGTCAGACATTACTTTGATAAATTCGGCGGTAATATGGGCACCAGCGGTTGCGTTTCGTTTATGTTC
>JAFLSL010000094.1 GCA_022510985.1 Ruminococcus sp.
TCTAACACTAAGGTTGCTACAGTAACTTCAAGCGGCAAGATTAAGGCTAAAAAGAGCGGTGCTTGCTACGTTTACGCTTACGCACAGAACGGCGTTTATAAAAAAGTTAAAATAACTGTAAAATAATTTATTTCGGGAGGAAGCATCAGTTTCTTCCCGATTTTTATAATAATTTTTTCACATTTTACTAACCGCTGTATATTATGCTAAAGGGTGATTAAATGAAAACTTATCGCACACAAATTAACTCAACTTTGTCATTTGGAATAGGAGTTTTACTGGCGACCGTTCTGCCGTGTAAGTGGGTGCTTATGATTTCCCTAATCACCGTAATTCTATTAACGTGCTCATTATGCAGGAGGTAGTTTATGAAAGTTGTACTTATTGAAAATCCAAAATTCATATCCTTTTTCTTAAGGAAAATGTTCGGAATAAAAAAGCTGCCGCAAATTGAGTAACAAGAAATACCGTATATGCAAACTTAAAAGATTGCATATACGGTATTTTTTTGTTGAAAAAATTTTATTTATAATGTATAATGTTACTAAAATCTATAAGGAGTTTTTAATTATGAAATTAACAAGAAAACCTTTGTCGCTTTTTCTTGCGGTACTTATGCTTATTTCGTGCTTCAGCATAATCAGTTTTACCGTATCGGCTAAAAAGGGCGACACAATCTATCTCAAAAACAGTGCAGGCTGGTCAAATCCCAACTGTTATATGTGGATTAAAAACACAGAAACAAACAACAATGCCTGGCCCGGAATAGCAATGACCTCTTTAGGCGATAATGTCTATTCCTACACAGTTCCGTCCGATGATTTCAATATGATTATTTTTAACGGCAGCGGCGGCTCACCTCAGACAGATGATATGTCATATCCCGGCGGCGGTCAGATTTATGACAACTCCACAGGTCAGTGGTCTGTATATGATACATCCACAATTCAGCCCGTGATTTCCGTTTCTAAAAAGTCAGGTAACTATAAATCCGATACGCTTACAGTAACTGTTACAACTCAGTATGCCGACAGTGCGTCATATTCAATTGACGGCGGTGCGGCTGTCAGCTTCAGCGGCTCTGCTAATGTAACTATCGGTGCAGGACTTCCTATAGGTTCAGTTACTACTTTAAAAGTAACTGCAACTAACGCAAACGGTACATCAACCGAAACTTATACATACACAAAGGCAGATCCCTCTCAGGTAAGTGACGGCTCAACAAGCCCTGCCCTCGGCGGATATTACGGCACAAATCCGAACGGCGGTGTGGGAGCACGCAAAACTATCTCTGTTGACGGAAACAAATCCGACTGGGATAGCTCAATGCTTGTTGCTCAGGGCGTAGCTAATGACGATCCGCGTGTATATTGCCACTGGTCAATGCACGAAATCCCTCTTGATGACTATGCACTTTATGCGGCTTGGGATGACAATAATCTTTATCTTATGTATGAAATGGCTAATGTTCAGGATATTGTAGCTCCGCAGGATGATTTCCCGCTTTCTCAGGGAGCTTTGAGTATCTATAATTTACCCGTATTTATATATTTAAATACAGGTGATGGAGAGGGCCACGGAAAAACATCATACGGAACTCTTTGGGATTCGGGAATTACTCTTGACTCAAATGTTTCCCACGCAATTGCTTTCTCAACTAACAATTCAAACGGTCCATTCATTTATGAAAGCGATTCAAGCGGTTTGCTTCAGGAAAAATATGCAGGAACGAGTACCGGAGTAACTCTAAAATACGGCACAGGAAAAACTCTCTCAGGTAAGCTCTACGGAATTAATGCCGCAGGTACAGACCAGGGAAGAGTTGTGGGAGATACTTTAGAAGAATCCTCAAAATGGGTTGATTTCTATCAGTTAGGCCACAAAGAATCTCTCGATATGTTCTACGAGGTTTCTGTTCCGCTTAAAAACCTCGGAATTTCCGCATCCGAAATCGAAAGCTACGGTCTGGGTGTTATGAAGGTTTCTACCTTCGGTACATCCGGTATGGACTGCTTGCCCTACGACCTTTCAATGCAGGATAACGCCGCTAAGGAATACAGCAAGGATCCCTCATCTTCAATGGAAAAAGAGGACGAAGACCACATTACCGTTCCTATGGCACGCGTAGGTAAGCTTTTGGGCGGCTCAAACAATCCGACAACACCTAATCCTACATCTTCTGCTACAACTGCACCTACAACTGTTGCACCTACCACCGCAGCACCTACCACAACTGAAACAACTCAAAGCACACAACAGACTACCGTGACTAACCCGCAGACTTCAGAAACAACTATGCCAACATCACGACCTGATGTTGCAATTCCTTCTTCTGAAACTGCTTCGTCGGAATATACAACTTCTACTAATCCGCAGCAAACAACAAATCCGAGTACAGGAGATACAACTTCTCCGACAAGTACAACCTTGCCGGCTGTAACCGAGCCTCAGGAAAGCCCGACCGCTCCTAATAATACAACTGCCTCAACAGATCCTCAGGAAACAACGGGATCTACAAATCCCTCTACTACTAATCCTGATGTAACCGACCCGACAAATACAGATCCAACCGAATCTGCTACCAACCAACCCACGACAAATCCGCCAAAGAAAACTTATACAGTTTCCTCAAGCTTTAAAATGAAAGCAGGCGAGAGTACCAGCATAATGGCTTCGGGTAAGGGAGTTAAATACTCAAGCTCTAACAAGAAGATTGTTAAGGTTAACTCAAAGGGAGATGTTACTGCTTTAGTTAAGGGTTCTGCAACAATAACCGTTAAGGCAGGAGATACAACATATAAGTACAAGATTACAGTAACATCTAACCCGAAACTCTCAAAATCAAAGGTTACAGTTAAAAAGGGTAGGACCGTAACAGTTACAATCAAGGGTAAAGCATCTGGCGTAAACAATAAATACAAAAACACAAAGTACGCTAAAATATCCGCTAAAAAGTCAGCGAAAAAGCTTAAAATCAAGGGCAAAAAGAAAGGCTCTACCACCTTATATGTAACAGTAAACGGTAAAAAGCTTAAGCTAAAGGTCAAAGTAAAATAATTTTTTAAGGCTCCTGAAAATCGGGAGCCTTGTTTTATGTAAGTAAGGTTGTGTCAAAAGAAAGTTTTGATACAACCTTTTTTTATTTGTCATATTTAATTTATGCTCTACATAATATCTAACAGCAATAAAAAGGAGAGATAAATTTATGGAATTTAACCTGAAAAAGACCTCTGTCGGTATGCTTATGTCAACGTTGGACGCAGTATCCGAACAGCCTGTCGATATTGATTTTACACTACCCGACTACTGTCCCGATATTGAAAAGATACTGCGGTGTAAAATTACTCCGAAAATCTATAATCGTAACCTGAGCGGCGGACAACTCCAGATTGACGGAACAACAGTTGTAACTATTCTTTATACAGATTCAAAAAACAGTGTGCGAGCGTGCGAGCAATCTATCCCTTTTAATACATCCTTTAGCCTTAAGGAAATTCCCGATAATCCCGTTATCGAAACATATACAAAGTGCGAGTATCTTAACTGCCGTCCGCTCTCTCAGCGAAGGCTGACTGTTCATGGAGCATTCTCGCTTTACGCAAAGGTCGGAAGCAAAGGAGCAGTAGAACTTTTCTCTCCCGAAAATGATGCAGACCTTGAGTTTAATACAAAGAAAATCACCGTCTCCGCACTGACGGCTCTCTGTCAGGAACAATTTTCCGCAGGCGATGAAATCCAAATTGTAAACAAACCTCCTGTTGAGCTTGTTTTAGATAGTGAGGTCCGGGCGAATGTAACCGATTATAAAATTATCCCCGATAAACTAATGTTCAACGGTGAGTTAAATGTGCGTTTGATTTATCTCAGCAGTGCCGATGCAATAACTCCTCAGCAAATAGACTATGTTATTCCGTTTTCAAAAATTGTTGATTGCCACGGCTTGAGCGAGAATACAACCGCCTCGATAAAACTTTCACTTTTATCCTATGATATAAGATTGAAATCCGACATTCTTTCGGAAACGCCCGTAGTTAATGTTGACAGCAGGCTTTGCGTAACAGTAGCAGGCTTTACTCCCGAAGATGTTGAAATTGTCTTAGATGCTTACAGTACAGATTTTCCGGTAGAGCTTGAAAAGGCGAGAGTTACAGTACCTGTTCAGACAAGTGTAATCGAAGATACCTTTATGTTGAAAGACTCAGTCGAGCTTTCTGATTGTGATATTTCGGAGATTATCGACTTTAACGTAAATTATGCCCTTCAGGGCTACAACATCTCCGACGAAAATATCACGCTAAACTCCAAGCTTAACGTCTGTATATTAGCTCTTAACAGCGAAAAAGAACCTATCTATATTGAGCGTGCCATAGAGTTTTCAAAGGAAATTGAAAACAACGGTTTCAATAATATAAGTGCCGTTTCAGCCGAGATATTAAGCGTAAGCTACAGAATAGCCGACAACGAAACAGTAGAACTTCGCTGTGAAATCAAATACAGCGTGACTGCCGATATCAACAAAAGCTTTACCATAGTTACCGCAATTACGGCTGACGAGGACAAAAAGCTCACAAAAAGAACCAGCCCCTTGGTGCTTTACTTTGCCGATGCCGGAGAAGAACTATGGGATATCGCAAAACGCTATAACACAAGAAAACAGCTTATCTTTGACGAAAACGAGCTAGAGGGCGATGTGCTTGAAAATCCCTTAATGCTTTTAATACCGATGGTATAAGGAGGAAAAAATGGAAGAAAGATCAGTTTATAAGGATATCTCACGCCGCACAAACGGTGACGTCTATGTCGGTGTTGTCGGTCCTGTTCGTACCGGAAAAAGTACATTCATAAAGAGGTTTATGGATACAATAGTTTTGCCTAATATAAGCGACGAGGGTGTCTACAGTCGTACAGTCGACGAATTACCTCAATCTTCGGGCGGCAGGACTATTATGACAACCGAGCCTAAATTTATCCCTGAAGAAAGCGTTGAAATCACTCTTTCCGATAAAGCAAATCTGAATGTTCGAATGGTAGATTGTGTTGGCTACGTTGTAGACAGTGCACTCGGTTATGTCGAGGACGAAGCTCCCCGGATGGTAAAAACCCCTTGGTTTGACGAGGAAATTCCCTTTGAACAGGCAGCCGAAATAGGCACAAAAAAGGTTATCACCGACCACAGCACAATCGGTCTTGTTATAACAACCGATGGCTCAATAACCGACCTTCCGCGTGAGGAATACGCCGCAGCGG
>JAFLSL010000095.1 GCA_022510985.1 Ruminococcus sp.
CCGACGTTATAATCGGAAGCTACAAATGTCTTGCTGAGTTAAATCTTATATTCGCCAAGGCCGATTTAGCCTACAAAATGAAGGCGACTGTTCCTGTGCTTAACGATAAAGGAAGAATTGATTTAAAACAGGCACGCCATCCGCTTATCCCTGCAGATAAGGTTGTGGCTGTAGACGCTAATCTCGGAAAAAATTTTGACACTCTCGTAATCACAGGTCCGAACACAGGAGGCAAAACGGTTACGCTTAAAACAATCGGACTACTGACGCTTATGGCGATGTGCGGACTTATGATACCGGCGGGTGAAAACAGCGAGCTTTCGGTATTCAGACGGGTTTTAGTCGATATCGGCGACGAGCAGAGTATCGAGCAAAGTTTATCTACCTTCTCGGCACATATGACCAATATAATCGGAATACTCAAACAAGCTAACGCCTCTACCCTTGCACTTATTGACGAGCTGGGAGCGGGAACAGACCCTGTAGAGGGTGCGGCACTTGCCATAGCGATTCTGGAAAAACTTCGCGAACGCGGAGCAAAAATCGCAAGTACAACCCACTACGCGGAGCTTAAAGAATTTGCCCTTCGCACCGATGGAATAGAAAACGGCAGCTGCGAGTTTGACATAAAAACCTTAAGACCGACCTACAGACTTTTAATCGGAGTTCCCGGAAAGAGCAACGCGTTTGCAATAAGCGGACGTCTCGGTATGGATATGAACGTCGTAAACCGTGCCAAAGAGCTTGTAAACAGTGACAGCCGTCAGTTTGAGGACGTAGTTACAACCCTTGAAAGCCGCCGTCAAAGCCTTGAAAAACAACTAGAAAACGCTCAGCGACTTACTCAAAAAGCGAACACGGAAAAACAAAAGGCTGAAAACGAACTTGCAAAAGCAAAAAAACGAGCTGAGCAGGAAATTGAGAAAGCTCGCGAAGAGGCGGAAAGAATTGTATCACGCACAAAGGCCCAGGCTTATGCACTTATGGACGAAATGGAAAAAGCCAAAAAGGCTAAGTCCGACGATGCTCAGACACGTGCAAAACTAAGGCGGGAAATTAACAAAATCGAGGACAGCTCAAATCCTGTTGAAAAGAAAACAGAGCAGAACAATTACAAACTCCCCAGACCGCTCAAAATCGGCGATAACGTACTTATCTACGATATCGACAAAGACGCTGTTGTGCTGGAACTTCCCGACAAAGACGATATGGTTTTAGTTCAGGCGGGTATAATTAAAACCCGTGTTAAGCTTTCTAACCTCAGACTTAAGAAATCAGAGCAGAAGAAAAACGAATCTTTCCAAAACCGCAGAAGAAATGTTCCGTCAAACGTTGATATTCACCCGATTACAGAGGTTGACGTACGCGGTCAGAGTGCGGTTGAGGCGATTATGGCGGTTGACAGTGCGATAGACAACGCTCTTCTGACAAATGTTGAGCATATCACGATTATCCACGGAAAGGGAACGGGTGTGTTGCGGGCTGAAATTCAAAAGCACCTTTGCACCGTCAAATTTGTAAAAAGCTTCAGGCTCGGAACATTCGGAGAGGGCGAAAGCGGAGTTACAATCGTTGAATTAAAATAATTGCAAAACATTTACTATTATGTTAAAATACAAAAAGTCAGAAAACAAAACGGAGGAATAGATTATGACAGTT
The DNA here is from genome assembly GCA_022510985.1 of Ruminococcus sp. Lineage (GTDB taxonomy): Bacteria > Bacillota > Clostridia > Oscillospirales > Acutalibacteraceae > Ruminococcoides. The sequence continues at coordinate 1,660 of JAFLSL010000095.1, forward strand.
ACTAAAGATTCAATTATCGGCGACGTACTTGACGCATATCCGCAGACCGCTGCAGTTTTTATGTCAATCGGTATGCACTGCCTCGGCTGTCCCGCATCTCGCGGTGAGAGCGTGGCTGACGCGTGTATGGTTCACGGCGTTGACGCTGACGAGCTTATCTCGGAAATCAACAAAGTTATCGCAAAATAATGGACAAGCTTTTCAGTCTTGACGAAAGATTAGAAATGTGTGCAAGCCTTGTACAAAAAAGTGCAAGGCTTGTTGACGTTGGGAGCGACCACGCGTACTTACCCGTATGGCTTTTAAAAAGCGGAAAGATTTCTTACGCTATCGCCTCGGATATCAACAAAAAACCTCTTGAAAGCGGAAGACTTACCGCCGAAAAGTACGGTGCAAAAAATATAGAGTTCCGCTTAGGTTCGGGACTTTGCACGGTAACAGAAAGCGATAATATTACCGACGTTGTAATTGCGGGGATGGGCGGGGAAATTATTTCCGAAATTCTTTTACAAAGTCCGCTCACTAAGGATAAAAGGCTTAATATTATTCTCCAGCCGATGACAAAAAGTGAGGAGCTTATCGACTTTTTGTACAGTAACGGATTTGAGATTATTAAGCAAAGTTGCGTAGTTTCCAAGGGGAAATGCTACACGGTTATGGCGGTACACTACACCTCAGAAAAACAGACTGTAACCGAAACCTTTAAATACATCGGAAAACTTGATTTAAAAGACGAGGTCAACGTTCGATTTATAAAAGCTCACATAAAACACCTCGAAAACAAAAGCAAGGGCGACAGCTCTCTTACTGAAGTTACAGAAAAACTAAAGAAGATGATACAATGAAAAAGATAAAAGATATTTTAAATTTCACAGAAACCTTTGCCCCGCTTAACTCAGCAATGGATTTTGATAACGTGGGACTTCTTATCGGAAGTGAAGATGCAGAAGTTACAAAAGCTGTTGTCGCACTCGATATAACCGACGAAGTTATTGACGAGGCACTGAAAAATTCGGCACAGCTTATTATCAGCCATCATCCCGTAATTTTTGAGCCTCTTAAAAATATTGCTCGGGACAGCGTAGTGTATCGTTTAATTGAAAATAATTTGAATGCACTTTGCCTGCACACTAACCTCGATTTGAGCGAAAGCTTTGGGGTTAACACCTGCCTTGCGGAAGCTGTCGGCGTAAAGAACATTAAATTAGTCGAGGGCGAATGTCTTTTTGTTGGCGAGCTTGAAAATGAAACGAGCAATTTTGAATTTGCAGGCTCGGTTAAAAAGGCTCTTAACTGCAACGGCATAAGATTTACGCTAAAGGATAAAAAAATAAAAAAAATAGCAATATGCTCGGGCAGCGGCGGCGACTATGCACCTTTGGCAAAATCGCTCGGAGCAGACGCACTTCTGACAGGAGAGATTAAGCACCACGAAATCTTGGACGCGGTAAAGCACGATATTGCGGTAGTTGACGCGGGTCATTTTAAGAGCGAGAACATTGTAATTAAACCGCTGACAAAAAAGCTCAACGAGGAGTTTTCGGACGTTGAGTTCATAGAAAGCGTCAGCTGTACGGACACGATTGAATATCTATAAAAATTTTAAAAAATTAAAACCTCGGTCGGGTAATGGTTTGTTAAAACTTTTATCCGACCTATTCTATTTTGAATTTTACTTGTTTGTAATAAATTATTCACGATTATTATTCTATAAACGAAATTTGTAACCGTTTTTACAGGCTTTTAATTGTTTTATGGAATTATATATACAAAATGTAAAAACCGTAAAATAATAATTGCAATATTGTTGATTATTTGTTATAATATCTATAATTATAAGTATCAGTGTGTGAAATTATACAGGTGTATTAAATATGCGGATTCGTAAAAAGAAATGGGCAGAACCCGAGCTGAGCGTTTGCGACTTTTATGTCGAAGAACCTAAGCTTTATAAAAACCGCTGGAGCTCCTTTTTTAATAACGACAAACCGATTATGCTTGAGGTTGGTTGCGGAAAAGGCTCCTTTGTCGGACAGATGGCAATTTTAAACCCCGATATTAACTTTATCGCGGTCGATATAAAGCTCGATATGCTCGGAGTTGGCAGAAGAAATATAGTAGAGCTATTTTCTGACGAAAACAGAGCAGTAGACAATATTGCACTAGTCAGATATAACGTAGAAATGCTCGATGAAATAATCGGTGCTGACGATAATATTCAACGTATTTACATAAATTTCTGTAATCCATGGCCCAGAGAAAAGCATAAAAAACGCAGGCTCACCCACCCCAGAAAGCTTAAACTTTACAGAGAGCTGCTTCCTAAGGGAAACGAAATACACTTTAAAACAGATGATGACGAGCTGTTTTCAGAAAGTCTTGAATACTTTAAAAGTGAGAATTTCGGACTTAAAGAAATCAGCTATGATTTACACAACAGCGGTATAGATTCGAAAACAACTCCGATGACAGAACATGAAAAAATGTTCTCAGACGAAGGTATTAAGATAAAATACTGCATAGTAAAAAACGAAGGAAAAGATGTCCTATGAGAAAAAAGGCGGGGATTCTTACTTTAGCTTTATGTCTTAGCATCTTTCTTAGCGGATGCTCTTTAGGCTTAAACGACTCAGGTCTTTTGCATCCTCCGAAAAACTCCGGACGCGAGGCCAAGCTCGAAAACCTTATTGAAGAGACCGCAAACGGAGATTATAAGCTAAAATATCCGAAGAGCGGAACCTATCGTTCAGCGATTATAACTGAGGATTTAAACGGAGATAAAAAAGACGAGGCAATCGCTTTTTACTGCACCGACGACACCTCGACCAATATGCTCGTTATGTATGACAACGGCAAGGAATGGAAAACAAGCCAAAGCTTTAAAATTAATCTTTCCGAGGTTGACTGCATTCAGTTTGCCGACTACGATTACGACGGAATTGAGGAAATTTTCGCGGGCTTTTCCGCTTCGCAGGTAGGCACAAACGAGCTTAATATATTTGACTACGACCCAAAGAGCAATAAAACTGAGCAGGTGGATTATAAAAGCTCCTATTCAAGCTTTACGACCGGAGATTATGACCGCGACGGAGCTAACGAAATTCTGACGCTTAACCTCAATTCAAACGAAGCAGACGCAAAAGCGGTGCTCATCGATTATGACAACAACGAGCTTTATACTCTGGCGAGCTGTGATATGGACCAAACGGTCACAAAATTTGAGAACGTAAGCTCGGGGCTTATAAACAACGACACTATGGGAGTTTCAGTTGACGGGCTTTTGGAAAACGGCTACAACAGCCAGATTATCTACTACAATTCCGACAAAGAACAGCTCATAAACTTTCCGATTACAGCCGGAAAGGTGCAAACTCTGAGAACCTATAACGTTAACTGCACCGACATTGATTAAGACGGCTTTTTGGAAATTCCTGTTATAAAAGATAATCAGATTAAATCTTATCCCGACGGAGAAACTGTCGCCCCCATTATAAAATGGAGTACCCTAAACACGAAAAAAGCTACACTTTCTACAAAGCTTAATTGCGTTACAAACTTTGAGTTTGGCTA
>JAFLSL010000096.1 GCA_022510985.1 Ruminococcus sp.
ACGAAGAAAATTCTGTATATAGGTTGTACCCGTTTTCGGCATTCCGATATGCAAGTATAGTTTTAGCATAACTACTCCTTAAAGTAAAGTTTTGATTTTTTCAAATACCTCGTCCGCTGCCTCTTCTATCGTAAGATTTGAGGTGTCGATGATTATATCAGCCTTCTCCGGCGGCTCATATGGACTTGAAACACCCGTAAAGTTCGGAATTTGTCCGCCTCTTGCCTTTTTGTAAAGTCCCTTAACATCACGTTTTTCACATTCGCTGAGCGGGGTACTGACATAAACTTCAATAAAATTATCCTTACCTATTATTTCCTTAGCTCTTACGCGGTCACGTCTGTACGGGGAGACAAACGAGGTTATCACAATCAGCCCCGCATCATTCATCAGCTTGGAAACCTCAGCAATACGTCTTATATTTTCAATTCGGTCGCTTTCCTTGAAACCGAGGTTTTTGTTAAGACCAAGGCGAATATTATCGCCGTCGAGAGTCATAGTATGACAGCCCTCTGTAAATAAACGCTTGTCGATTTCGTTGGCAATTGTAGATTTACCCGAGCCTGAAAGACCTGTGAACCATATTGTTTTCGGCGTCTGATTCTTCTGAGCCGCTCTCTGCTCACGCGTAATATCCATATCATGCCACGTAAGGTTATCCGAACGTCTTAAAGCATGCTCAACGATTCCGCAGGCGGAAGTCATATGCGTAATTCTGTCAACTAAGATAAGTGAGCCGAGTGCCTGATTAATCTCGAATTTATCGAATACGATTTTTTCAGAAGTACTTATATCACACACGGCAATTTCATTTTTGTAAATTTCGTTTGCGATAAGCTCTCTTCCGTCGTTAACTCCGATTTTATACTTTATCTTCATTACAACGGCAGGAATGCTTTTTGTGCCGATTTTCAGCATATAGTTTTTTCCTGCAACGAGCTTTGTATCGTCCATCCAAAGTATCTTCGCTGTAAAAAGGCTGCTGATTTCAGGCTTAGCGTCCTTAACAAGAACACATCCTCGTGACACATCAACCTCTTTATCGAGCTGGATTGTAACGGCATGCCCCTTTTCTGCAAAACTTACGTTATTTCCTGCGTCAATTATAGATTTAACATTTGCCTTTTCATTCGATGGCAAGGTTACAATCTCGTCGCCTACTGAAATTGTGCCGGTTTCAATCTGACCTTGGAAACCGCGGAAGGTATGGTCAGGACGACAAACACGCTGAACCGGCATAGTAAAGCCGTCCTCATTGTCTGCGTTATCTACGTCTACCGCTTCGAGATAGGAGAGCAAGGTTTTTCCTCTGTACCACGATGTACGCTCTGACTTAGTTGTTATATTATCGCCGTCAGTTGCCGATACGGGAATTACCGCAGCACTTTCGTACTCAAATTCAGCGAGCAAAATTTTTATAGTCTTTTTAATCTTATTAAAGCGTTTTTGGTCGAAGTTAATCAAATCCATCTTGTTAACAGCGAACACAAAATGCTTAATCCCCATTAGAGAGCATATTCTTGTATGACGTCTTGTCTGGGTGAGCATTCCCTGTGACGCGTCAACAAGAATAACCGCAAGCTCGGCAAATGACGCACCGACAGCCATATTACGGGTATATTCCTCGTGTCCGGGTGTATCAGCTACAATAAACGAGCGTTTTTCAGTCGTAAAATATCTGTAGGCAACGTCGATTGTGATACCCTGCTCACGCTCTGCCATAAGTCCGTCGAGCAGTAGAGAGTAGTCGATTTCTCCCCCTCGGGATCCGACCTTGCTGTCGAGAACGAGAGATTCTTCCTGATCGGTAAAAATCAGCTTGGCGTCATATAACATATGACCTATAAGGGTAGATTTACCATCATCAACGCTTCCGCACGTGATAAACTTAAGCAATCCGTTCATTAAAAGTAACCCTCCCTCTTACGTTTCTCCATACTTGCACTTCCGCCGTCACTGTCGATTACACGGCTTGTACGCTCTGAAGATACTGCACTCAGAGTTTCAGCAATAATCTCGTCGAGCGTTTCGGCGTCACTTTCTATCCCGCCTGTCAGCGGATAACATCCGAGCGTTCTGAAACGGATTTTCTTGTGCTCAACCTTTTCCCCGTCTTTAAGCTTAAGACGGTCATCGTCCATCATAATAATGTTTCCGTCACGCTCAATGCAGGGGCGGACTGCTGAGAAATAGAGAGGTACAATTTCAATTTTTTCACGCTGAATATACTGCCAGATATCCTTCTCGGTCCAGTTTGAAATCGGGAAAACACGCACGCTTTCGCCCTTGTTGATTTCAGCGTTAAACAGCTTCCACATCTCGGGACGTTGATTTTTTGGATCCCACGCGTGCTCAGAGTTCCTAAAAGAAAAAATACGCTCCTTGGCCCTCGACTTTTCCTCGTCACGTCTACCTCCGCCGAACGCGGCGGTAAAACCGTACTTGTCGAGTGCTTGCTTGAGTGCCTTTGTTTTCATAATATCTGTATATGCCGAGCCGTGGTCAAATGGATTAATTCCCTGATTAACTCCGTCCTCATTGATATACTCGAGCATCTCTATTCCGTATTTTTCTGCGACCTTATTTCGAAACTCAATCATCTCACGGAATTTCCATGTTGTGTTAACGTGTAAAAACGGAAACGGCGGTTTCTCGGGGTAAAACGCCTTTAAGGCAAGGTGCAGCATAACCGAAGAGTCCTTACCGATTGAATAGAGCATAACGGGCTTTTCGCATTGTGCAACAACTTCACGCATTATATATATCGCTTCAGCCTCCAGCTCATCTAAGTGGGTCATACTTCCCATTTCATATCCCTCCAGTATATCTATTTTTCCAAATTCATACGAATTCTATCAATTGATTTTGAAATAAATGTGATACAATAATAAAGGTTTGTTACCAACGCAAATCAAAGTTTAAAACTTTGTAACCAAAGATTAAGATAAAGCCAAATCGCATTGTAGGTTTTATCATTTTTCTATCATTTTCGGGAAATATAATCAATAAAAATGTTTATAAAGGAAGGTATTTATAAATGATATTTCAAAAGAACAGACTATTTAAAATCATTTCACTTTCTACCGCAATCGTAATGTGTGCGTTGGCGTTTTCGGCTTGCTCAGGTTCATCCTCTTCAGGCGGCACTAAAAAGCAGCTAAAGATTACAAATGTTTCCTACGACCCTACACGTGAGCTTTACCAAAAGTACAACGAGGCTTTTGCCGAGTATTATAAGTCCGAGACAGGCGAGGACGTAGAGCTTGTGCAGTCCCACGGCGGTTCAGGCTCTCAGGCTCGTTCTGTAATTGAAGGAGCAGATGCAGATGTTGTTACTCTGGCACTCGCACACGATATCACCTTAATTGAACAAGCAGGACTTATTAACAACGGATGGATTGAGGAATTTGATAACGATTCAGCTCCCTACACCTCGACAATTGTTTTCCTTGTTCGCAAGGGTAACCCCAAAGGCTTAAAGGATTGGAACGACCTTATCAAAGACGGTGTTGAAATCATCAATCCCGACCCGAAGAGCAGCGGCGGAGCTTGCTGGAATTTTCTTGCAGCTTGGCAATACGCCCTTAATAACAATAATAATGACGAAGATAAGGCAAAGGAATTTGTAACAAAGCTTTATCAGAACGTCACTGTTATGGACTCAGGTGCAAGAGGTGCTACCACAACCTTCGTTGAAAACGGACAGGGCGATGTTCTTATCGCTTGGGAAAACGAGGCAATCAACAGCGTTATCGAGTATCCGAACAAATATGAAATCGTTACTCCCAGCGTTTCGATTCTCGCTCAGCCGAGCGTTGCTATTGTTGACGCAAATGCCGACAAAAACAAAACTCAAGAGCTTTCAAAGGAATATCTAAATTACCTTTACTCCGACAAAGCCCAGCAAATTATCGGCGAAAGCGGATACCGTCCCTCAAATGAAAAAATCCTCAAAACCTTCTCGGATAAATTCGACCTCGACGTTTCTCTTATTACAATCAATGACTTCGGTGGTTGGGACGCGGCATACGAAAAATTCTTTGACGACGGAGCAATTTTTGACGAGATTTATAACGGATAAATTCTCAAATTAAAAATAAATATTCGGCGGCAAGAAGCACTTAGCAGCTTGCCGCTTTGCAGTAAGAAGGAAACTATATGAAAAGAACTTTGAAAGGCAGACGCAATGTCCGAGTTATTCCAGGATTTGGGTTGACTATGGGAATAACAGTTACGATGCTCTCCACACTTGTTATCATACCGCTTGCATCGGTTCTTCTTTATTCGATAAGGCTCACCCCTGCCGAGTTTTTTGAGCTTATAACCGCACCAAACGTAATAAGTGCATTTTTAACAAGTATAGTGTGTGCATTTATCGCAGCTTTTATAAACAGCGTATTCGGTCTGATACTTGCGTGGGTACTTGTAAGATACGACTTTTTCGGCAAAAGAATTCTTGACGGACTTATTGAACTTCCGTTTGCCCTGCCGACAGCTGTAGCGGGTATAACACTTTCAAAAATGTACTCAAACACGGGTTTCCCCGGAAAATTTTTCTCAGGTATAGGACTTGATATTTCTTATACTCACATCGGTATTGTAATTGCACTTGTTTTTGTCGGGATACCGTTTACGGTCCGCTCGGTTCAGCCCGTTTTAGAGGCTCTCGACGGTGGATATGAAGAGGTTGCATATACACTCGGTGCAAGCAGAATACGAACATTTTTCAAGGTTATTTTTCCTGAACTGTTCCCCTCGCTTCTGACAGGATTCAGCCTTGCTCTTGCGAGAGGAATCGGCGAATACGGGAGTGTTATATACATTTCCGGAAACAGTGCAAAGAACGGTACACAAGTCGTATCATACGTAATTATGCAAAAGCTGGAGCGTCTTGATTACTCAAGTGCAACGGCAATTGCACTTGTAATGCTTATTATTTCCTTTGTGCTTATGTTTGCAATTAACATAATACAAATACGCCGCTCAAGGCGTGTCAATGCAAGATAAGGCGGTGTGATATGGATTATTTTAATAATAAACAGACATGAGTCAAGAAACGCTCTAATTTCTTGACTCACATTAAAGCCTGTATGATGATTATTGGCTAGACTTCTTTATTTCATATACAAATATGATATTTATTATTATGAATTTACAAACACAGA
>JAFLSL010000097.1 GCA_022510985.1 Ruminococcus sp.
ATGAGGTCTGCCGGTTCCTTAATAATTATAAGTATACTTTAAATAATTATTGACAAAAATTCAAAGTATACTTATAATAATCATAAAGGATGTGATTTTATGGCATTAACAACTAAAGAAGGGATTTTGAAGGTTCTCAACGCCTATAATCCATGGTGGAAAACAGGAACTACCAATGCAGCACTCACAAAAGCATATAAAAGATTTGCGTATTATGAAGCTATGAGTAAGCTTGAGAACACAGAAATCAGAAGGACTGTTGTGTTAAGCGGCACAAGGCGTGTCGGTAAAACAACAATACAATATCAGATGATTGATACGTTGTTAAAGAAGGGAGTATCTCCGAGGAAAATTCTGTTTGTATCTCTGGATCATCCAATGTTGAAGCTCAGCTCCTTTGATGATATTCTCGATTGCTATCACGAAAATATTTACACTGAAAATGATGTCTATTACTTCTTTGATGAAATTCAATATGCATCTGATTGGGATAAATGGCTTAAGACAATTTATGATATGAATCCCGAAACAAAAATTGTCGCGACAGGCTCAGCAAGTCCGGCATTGATAAAGGGCAATACTGAAAGCGGAGCAGGCAGGTGGTCTGTGATAAGCGTTCCTACAATGTCTTTCTATGAGTATTGCGAGCTTTTAAATATAAACAAGCCTGATTTTGCTCCGAATTTAAAGGTTACTTCATTCTTGAATATGACAAGACAGGAACAAACAGAGGTAATGATAAAATTATCGGATGTTCAAAGACATTTTAATAGATATTTGCAGATTGGCGGTTTTCCTGAATTAGCGTTATCGGATGATGATATGTACGCCCAGCAGGTAATGCGTGAGGATGTTGTAGACAAAGTGTTAAAGCGTGATTTACCTTCGCTTTATAACATCAGAAACTCAACCGAACTTGAAAGAATTTTTCTCTATTTATGTAATGTATCTTCCGAGATTGTGTCAATCGAAAGTCTAGCGAAGGAGCTTAACGGCGTAACCAGACCTACGGTGGAGAATTATATAAGATATCTAGAGAGTGCCAATTTAATATATCAGAGTATGCCTGTGAATTTATCGGGTAAAAAGGTTTTGAAAGCGAAGCCAAAGATTTATATTGCTGACGCAGCAATCAGAAATGCTGTGCTTATGGATGATGATATGCTTGCCAATCCTACCGAAATGGGAAAGATTGTAGAAACAGCAGTATACAAGCACGTTGCGGCGTTCTATTATCAAAAGTCAACTTCTGTTGGCTATTATCGGGGCGGTAAAAAAGATAAGGAAATTGACATTGTTGTAGAATATCCGAATACCGATAACCTTTTAATTGAAGTTAAGTATCGTGAAGAAGCACCAATTCCTGATGATAGCGCAATATGTGAAATGTGTTCAAAGGCTTCTGCAGCAATTGTTGTAACGAAAAACCCGACTGATTACGGAATCCACACCACTCCAGACGGAACCGAAATGATACGAATCCCGGCTTATGCTTTTCTGTACCTTTTAGGTCACGCAGAGAAAAGCGGGTTTAAAGGATTTAATGGGTGATTTCGTTTGAAGATATATACTGAAATCGATTCCAATTATAATCACTCACTTGATATGCTTTCCGTTGCCAGAAAGATTCAAAATATGCAAAGACAAAAAACTCCTATGGTAGTGCTGAAATATCATAGGAGTTTTTTCTATATTAGAATTATTTGTTATAATTCTCCGTCTGATTTCTAAAATATTTTTCCTTAATCCACTAAATATACTGTGAACTCTTTTGTTTCGCCTTCAACAACACAATGTAAAACCTCTTCTTCCCAAAAAGGCAGAATAGAATCCTTCAAATAATGAATAAACCTATTTCTCTCTACGGGATATCCAGATAGCAATTCAGCGTAATGTTTTATTGCTAAAATATGCTTATTATAGGGTATCCAATCAAGATCCGTCATCAGATCGTCAAACGCCGACCTGTTTCTGCACCATGTATCGTTTAATGTATGCAGATTATACGCTTTTTCCATAGCTTCAAAAAGCTCATAAACTGTCTTTATTTGTGAGCCATCTATCTCAACTAAAAAAGCTGAAGACAAATCTGTTTCTTCTTTAATTTTATTGTATTCATTTTCAGAAGTATTAATTATTTGGTTTTTCATTTTCATCCCTCAGCTTCAACAAATATATCATAATAATCAGATGTATAATACTAAACCATTATAAATTTTACATTTATTTTATCATTTGTTGATTAAAAAGTCGAGTAAATACAATATAAATATCATTATCATTTAGTCTATAGATACAAAACATCCTATGGTAGTCCGTACTACCATAGGATGCTATTTTTCTATATTTGAATTATTATTCATTTGATTTATAATAGATATATTCCTCAATCGTCCTTATGCTCGTTATAATAATCCTCGGCATCTTCGTAATCCCAGAAGTCATCATAATTATCATAATAAAAATCATCGGCATCATAATAATCTTTAGCATTATACGGATCGGAGGTTTTGGATTTTGACGATGAGCTTTTGCTTCTATGTGATTTATATGGAGCGACCGGATTATCACGACTATCCCACACCTGAGTAACCCGGCCTTGTACACACCGAGCCGTAAAAACACAAGCTCCGTCTTGATAAAAGTCATAGAGGTTTGCCAAATACTGCTCTCCGTTCTTTACTTGATAATTATGTCGTACATTACTTGACGGTGAGCCGAGAGATGTATCGGAAATTTTTGATTCGGACATACCCACATAAGGCACTTCAATATTTCCGTCATCATCATACTTTGCATTGCTTGAGGAATATGCGCTGCTTGAAGAATATGTGCGTGATGAGTAGCTATTACTGTAGCTGTTGTGGTAATTTGAATGGCTACTTGATTCCGAGGCACAGCTTACGCAAGATGAGGCTATAAACCAAATCCAGCCGATTATCGAAAGTACAATAAGTATCAACGCAAGAGTCGGTGAGCTGCATCCGCTTGATGAAGACCCGGAATAATGCGGTCTGCTTTTTGTGTTATTGCTGTTCTTCATAACTTCGTTATAAATTAAGAAATCGGTTATTTCCTTATCAAGCTTATCCATAATTATTCTCCTATTTGAATTTACGCTTGTATTCTGCAATCTCTAAATTAACTTGTAATTCAGATGTGTTTTTCTTCCATTTCTTTATGTAAGAGGTTAAAATTTTGTCAATTATAAAACCAATAACTAAACCTATGATTGAGCCAACTACTATTTTAACATTAAAAGTGAATATACCAAAAAAGAGAAAATATGCACAAATAATATAAAAAAATATTAGTATTATGCATATGTTACATAGCCTTTTAAACATATATTTCCTCCTATGTAAAGTTAGTATAAACTATCTTTTCAACTGCTTTAAATTTACACTCACTTTTACATTATATAAGTTCATCTAAATCTGGCAGTTTTCAAAGAATCTCAACCTTTACATATATTATAATCGAATAGGTGTACAATAAAAAGGACTAAGGTTTTTAAAATAAAAAATTATCTCCACAAAGATATTTTCCAGCATCAACTCTGACAATTGGTGTATCGTCACCCATTGTTTTGGTACCGCTATGAAAGCAAAGGTGGTCAATAAATCCGACTGCTTTGAGAACTCTGTTTTCCCTGAGGACATACAAGTCGCTGTTGTCCTCAATTTTGATACCTTCGCTTTCGGCTTGTCTGCGGAGTTTCTTATCAAATTCTTCACTTGTGACGATAAGATAAACTCTGCAATTTGTTTTGATTAAATTACTGATTTTTCGCATAAAATGCCTCCTTATAGATTCCCTTATAAAGAGACATAAGAAAACGCCCATCGTCTGATGGGCGTTCGTTTCAAATTATCACACACCCATCATTCAAGCATTAGCACCTTACCATACGGCAGGTTGCTGTGCGGTCAACGAGCTTGTCTCTCGCGCACTCTTTATAGGTTGATTATTAGATTAATTAGAATCAGTCATTCAAATACACCTGGATTGTTATCTTCACCCAGTCGTTTATAATCTCCTTTGTATGGATTGTACCATAGAGAAGCTTGCCTGCGTCCATAAGACGAGAAAGTATCTCGTTCTTATCACGCGGAATATAGCCAAGCTTGTTTTTGTTTTCGTCCCTGACAACTATAGCACGGTCATCGTACTTGTTATCCGGCTCACGAAAGAATAACAGCTTCTTGCCCTCTGTAAGTTCCGGCTCAAGCTCGTGAATATTATCAATATAACTTGTGCCGGCAATATGTACATCTATAAGATAAATTTTGTTTTCAAAGGGCTTTACTAAGTCTATGCCGCCGTGAAGAGCAGAGATAATATTTCCACTGTCGATTTTAATAATATCAGCCATCTGTATCACCTAACATTTGATTCAAGCGTTTTTTATAATGCTCATATATATCTCTGTAATAATCAAGAACTTTCTTTAGCTCTTCTATCTCGGCATTGAGTTTTTCTTCGTTGAGGAGAATGTCCTTTTTATTGTAAGGAAATTCACTTTTGATTCTCTCGATACTGCTACGCATTACGCCGATTTCGTGTTCTAATTCTTCCTTGTGTTTTTTCAGTTTGTCGAGTGAGCTTGAACTATCCTCTGCCGGCAACTTTTCATCGATTGATTCTGCAAGAATGCAAACCATTCGTAATCCTTCAATATCTCCGTGTTCGTATGCGTCGACCGCTTTCTGGAACAGTTCAATTTCCCTTTTTGTTGCGTTAGGATTCAGATCGGGGTGCAATTTCTTAACTACATTACGATAGAGTTTCTTAAAATCTCTGCTCTCTTCCTCTGTCATCCTTTCGCATTTAGAAAGTCTGTCTGCTTCGTCTATATTCTTAAGCATATCCTCGAGCTTTTGTTCATACTCAGCGTACTCTTTGTTAAGCTGTGCTTCTATAAGCGGCATAAAAACGACTTCATTTCTATTAAGCTTCGCCTGAACTAATTCGATTTTTCTTTTGATTCGCTCAACATCGCAATAGAATTGATAAACCTTATATTCATACGCTCCTATTGTCATAGAATACTTTATACGGAGATTTTGGCACTCAACCATCAGCAGATCATCTTTTTCAAGAATAATATCCGTAAGTTCAGCCCTTAGAATTTCAATATCTTCGCACAA
>JAFLSL010000098.1 GCA_022510985.1 Ruminococcus sp.
GCTCGTTCTGCGAAGCAGAAACTGAGCGGAGAATATAAATTATTTTTTACTTTATAGGAGTCTGATTATCTCTTTGTTTCAATGTCTAATCAGGTCAAATTTCGCTACTCGTTACGGAACAGTTTCCTATAAAGTATAAAATGCCGAAAGCCGCACATTTTACTGTGCGGCTTTGGCAAGGGGTTAGATAAGGAAATGGGTATGAGTGGATTGGACGCTAAGCGTCCATCTGGAAAGCAGTTTAGGCTGACCTTTCGGTCTGTTGTTTAGGGATTTTTACGGTATATTCTATGTAATCCCCGCTGTCCTTATGCTTGCAGATTGCGTCAATTCCCGCCTGCTGCATAGTTGTGACAGCTTTGTTTATCGTATTTATAAAAATTCTGACGTCCTTAATGACTATTTTTCGCGTACCCTTTTTTTCTTTTTCGGGCAAAGCGTAGCTGTAGAGCAGACTTTCAATAAGCTCCTCGCTTTGGGCGACGTTGAGGTTTTCTGCAATTATTTTTGAGAGGGCCTCTTTTCTAAGCTCCTGATCGTAAATCCTGAGAAGTGCCCTTGCGTGACGTTCGGAAAGCCCTGCCTGAACTATCCAATCCTGTTCGTCGTAGCTTAAGTTCAGAAGTCTGAGCTTGTTTGCGATAGCACTTTGGCTTTTGCCGAGCTTTTTCGCTGCCTGTTCCTGAGTAATTCCGTAACGCCTTATAAGCCTTGAAATTCCTCGTGCTTCCTCGAATATTCCGAGGTCGCAGCGTTGGAGATTTTCGAGCAAAGCGAGCATAGCGGATTCGCGGTCGTTGCATTTAATTACAATGCACGGAACCTTTGAGTATCCTGCCAGTACGGACGCTCGAAGTCGGCGTTCGCCTGCAATGATTTCATACTCCGACTGGCTGACTTTTCGCACCGTCAGCGGCTGAAGTATTCCGTTTTCCTCAATCGATTTGGCTAAATCCCGAAGCTTGTCCTCGTCAAAGATCTTTCGTGGTTGGGTTTTGTTTGGACGAATTTTTATTGTCGGGATTTCCGTTATTCTGTTTTCGGATTTGCTAAGGTAATTCAATACCTCACCCCGCTTTGAGGAAGTGGCTTGTCTTGCCCTGTGAGTATATAATATCACGTAGATTGTGCGGAGTGTGTCGAAGTTTGAGCGATTTTTTTTAAATGTTTTGGGGGATTTTGTTGTTTAAGGGTTTTTCTGCAAGAACGCGTGCTATGAAAGTTCTTTTTTTATCGTTCATACTGCGAAACCGCTATAAAGCAAAAAATCGGAAAGATAAGAAACCTTATCTTTCCGAAAATTATAGGGGTTTGTTTTTTATTTTACTTCCGTGTCTTGGGTATGTGTTCGGCGTCGGCTTGATTTTTTTGATTACAACGACTGTTCTCTCCCCTGCTGTGTCAAGATTGAACTCGTTTACAGATTTTACTTCTCCGCCTAGGATTTTAATTGCGGACTTTGCCTCGCTCAATTCCTCTGTGAGGTTCGGTCCCTTCATTGCAACAAAACTTCCGCCGACTTTTATAAAAGGCAGACAGTATTCGCAGAGTGTGTTGAGCCTTGCGACTGCTCTTGAAACCGCGATATCATAACGCTCTCGCTCGGGTTTTAATCTTCCTGCCTCTTCCGCACGGCTGTGGAGCGTCTTTACGCTTAGCTTGTTTTGCTCGGATACCGTGTTCAAAAAGTTTAAACGTTTGTTAAGGCTGTCGAGAAGTGTCAGGTTTATGTCAGGGCGGTAGATTTTAAGCGGAACACCCGGGAAACCGGCTCCCGTTCCGACGTCGATTACCGCCGCATTCTCAGGAATATCGCAGTATTTTAATATCGTTAAACTGTCGGCAAAATGCTTTAGCGAAACCTCGTCGGGGTCGATAATTCGGGTGAGGTTGATTTTCTCGTTCCACTCAATCAGTTGTTTATAATAATTTTCAAATTTGAGTGCCTGTTCTTCTGATAAATCTATTCCGATTTTCTTACAGGCGGTTTTTACTAAAGTTTTCATATGTTCATCTTTTCTGTGAAAGCCAAATTAAAAGCACGTTTATGTCAGCCGGCGAGACTCCCGAAATTCGCGATGCCTGACCGATGCTGAGCGGCTTAATTTTGTTGAGCTTTTCCTGTGCCTCGAGTCGAAGTCCCTTTATCTCGGTGTAATCAAAGCTTTCGGGCAGTTTTTTCTTTTCGAGCTTTTGCATTTGCTCAACCTGCTTGAGCTGTTTTTCAATATATCCCGCATATTTTACCTCGATCTCAACCTGTTCAAAAATATTGCTGTCGAGTTCGGGGCGGTTTTTATCTATCGGCGTCAGGTCGCTGTAGCTAATCTGCGGTCTTCTCAGAAGGTCAACAAGCTTTGCACCCGTTGAAAGCGGTGATGTTTCACGTGAAACAAGTATCTCGTTTATCTCTTTGCTCGGTGCAACAACTTCTTTGCTGATACGCTTTAGCTCCTGTGCTTTAAGCTCTTGCTTTTTGTTAAAGCGTTCCCAGCGGTCATCGTTTATAAGTCCGATTTCCCGTCCTATCGGCGTTAATCGCACGTCAGCATTGTCCTGCCTTAAAATCAGACGGTATTCTGACCTCGAGGTCATCATTCTGTACGGCTCGTTCGCACCCTTTGTTACAAGGTCGTCAATTAATGTTCCGATATATGAGCTTGAGCGGTCGAGTATCATCGGCTCTTTTTCCTGAATTTTTAATGCCGCGTTAATTCCCGCAACAAGTCCCTGAGCCGCCGCTTCCTCGTAGCCTGAGCTTCCGTTAAACTGACCGGCTCCGTAAAGTCCCTCAAACTTCTTAAATTCGAGCGTTGCGTTCATTTCGGTCGGGTCAATGCAGTCATACTCTATCGCGTACGCAGGCCGCATAATTACTGCGTTTTCAAGTCCTTTTATTGTGTGGTAAAACTTCAGCTGGACTTCTTCGGGCAAAGAGGAGCTCATTCCCTGAAGATACATTTCCTCGGTATCAAGCCCGCAAGGCTCGATAAAAAGCTGATGTCGTTTTTTCTCGCTGAATCGGACAATCTTGTCCTCTAAACTCGGGCAGTAACGCGGACCTATTCCCTCAATTTTTCCGCCGTAAAGCGGTGAGCGGTGGATATTTTCGAGGATAATTTCCTTTGTTTTTTCATTTGTCCAGCTTATATGGCATTTAACCTTGTTTTCGCCCAAATCTTCCGTATCATAGGAAAACGGTATCGGCGGTTCGTCGCCGAGTTGTTCTTCAAGCCCGGAGAAATCAATACTGCTTTTAAGCACTCGTGCAGGCGTTCCCGTTTTAAATCTTCTAAGCCCTATTCCCAAATCCTTCAGGCTCTGACCTAAAAAGCTTGCGGGAAAAATGCCGTCGGGTCCGCTTTCGTAGCTTACCTCTCCGACAAAAATCCGTCCGCCGAGATATGTTCCCGTTGCAATAATTACAGCCTTGACCTCGTATTCTGCAAGCATTCGGGTGGTTACAATATAACCGTTTTCTGTTTTCTCAAGCTTTGTTACCTCGGCTTGGTGCAGCTCTAGGTTTTCCTGCAACTCAAGCTTGTGTTTCATCACGTCGGAATATTTTCTGCGGTCAATCTGTGCCCGAAGGGAATGAACCGCCGGTCCCTTTCCTCTGTTGAGCATTCTGCTCTGCAAAAAGCACTCGTCGGCTGTCTTGCCCATTTCTCCGCCGAGAGCGTCAATCTCTCGGACAAGATGCCCCTTTGCCGTGCCTCCGATTGAGGGATTGCACGGGCAGTTTCCGACAGCATCCATATTTATTGTAAACATAACGGTTTTGCAACCGAGCCGTGCTGCCGCAAGCCCCGCCTCTATTCCCGCGTGGCCTGCTCCGATTACGGCTATATCAAATTTACCCGCTTTGTAATTCATCTTAACTCCTTATTTTCCCACGCAGAAATTGTGGAAAACATTATCGACAACAACGTCGCTAACCCTCTCGCCCGTTATTTCAAGGATGTTTTCAATCGCATCTTCTAAGGTTACCTCTACCGCGTCAAAGGTCATTCCCAATTCAAGGGCGTTTAGTGCTTCGCTAAGCGATTTCTGAGCATTTAAAGCGGCGTTTCTCTGCCTCTCGTTTGCCAGAATTCCCTCGCTGGGATTAAAACTTTCTGTTCCCGCAATTTTTGTAATCAAGGTGCAAAGCTCGTCAAAGCCCTCGCCGTTTTTCGCCGAAATTCTGACTACGTTTTTTATATTTTTCTCGATATATTTTTCGTCAAGCTTACTTTCTAAATCGGTTTTATTTATAATTGCAATAGTCTGAGCGTCCTTTATTTCTTCAATAAGACTTTTATCGTCCTCGTCGAGCGGTCGGCTCGCATCAAAAACAGAAAGCACCAAACCGCAGTTTTTTACTCGGTTTTTTGCGATATCCACTCCGATTTTCTCGACGGTATCGTCGGTTTCTCTCATTCCCGCTGTGTCGCTCAAACGTAAAATTACGTCGCCGACAGCAACCGTTTCCTCAATAATATCTCTCGTTGTTCCGGGGATATCGGTAACGATGCTTCTGTCACGTCCCGAGAGAAGGTTCATAAGTGTGCTTTTACCTGTGTTCGGTTTTCCGGCAATAACGGTGTCTATTCCCTCTTTTACCGTTTGTCCCATATCGTAGGTTGAAATCAACTTATCTAAGTCTGATAAAACTTCTTTAAATGTATTTTTCAGTCCGTCTTCTGTTACTTCCTCGATATCCTCCTCGGGATAATCTGCCCACGCACTCAGGTGTGCCGCGGTTGTAACCAGAGTGTTTTTTATCTTCTCTATTCTTCGCCAAAGAGCACCGTCTTTAGCCAAAAGGGCTGTTCTTGCGGCGGTTTTGCTTTTTGCGGAGATTATGTCAATTACCGCCTCAGCCTCGGTTAAATCGAGCTTTCCGTTCAAAAATGCTCTCTTTGTAAATTCTCCCGCCTGTGCAGGTGTTGCACCTGCTTCAATTACGGTTCTTAAAATTTCTCTCGTTATAAAAATTCCGCCGTGGCACGAAAGCTCCACAACATCTTCGCCCGTATAGCTTAAGGGTGCTCTGAAAACTGTTGCAATTGTCTCATCTATTTTTTCGTTATTTTTATAAACATAACCAAGTGCGGCGGTATATCCCTTCATTTGTGAAAGGGTTTTTCC
>JAFLSL010000099.1 GCA_022510985.1 Ruminococcus sp.
ATCGAAGAACCTAGCCGTTATATCCAAAATGAAATAAAGAAAAAACGTTTGGGAGATATGTTTGTCAAATAGGGGCATCTACGTCTGATGTGGAAAATAAAAAGGTCGGGTATATTCAATTATACCCGACCTATATTAAGTTTTAAGCTTAGCTTAAATTAAGCAACCTCAACCTCAACAAATACTGTCTTGGAAACAGCCTTGTCATAAGCTGTGCTTGCACCTGCGTTACCAACTGCAGAAACGATTTTTGCAACAGAATCAGCAAGTGTAACTGTTACAACTGCCTTACCGGCCTTTACAGCTGTGATAACGCTGTCGTTAACTGTAACAACATCTGTACCCTCTGTAACCTTAACTTCATATAAGCCGTCGAGTGAAGCGTAATCTGCAAGAGCCTTACCCTCTGCATACTTCTCGCCTGCTTTGAGCTTGAGAACAACGTGGAGGTTGTTGTCAGCGTCACGGTAGTAGGAGTTAACGCCGTTTCTCTTAGGAAGGAATGCTGCAACGGGAGCGTCGCTTGCTACGGAAGCAGAACCGTTCTTTGTAGCAACAACCTTATAAGAGTAAGCTGTGGGGTTAACGCTAACCTTTGTATCAGAGTAGGATGTACCTGTTGTTGTAGCAACCTTTGTAAATCCTGCCTCAGCAGCCTTCTGTCTGTAAACTGTGTAGCCTGTTGCACCCTTAACTGCATCCCACTTAACTGTAACAGCAGTAGCAGCAGTGTTCTCTCTTGCACTTACGTTAGCAACCTTGTCAAGGTAGGTGATGGAGTTAACTGTAGAGTAGAGAGACTTTGTCTTTGTCTTAGAGTTATAGCTGATGAGCTTATAGCTGTACTTTGTACCGGAAACAACGCTCTTATCTGTGTAAGAAGTTGATGCTACAGTAGCAACCTTCTTGTAAGAACCGGTTGTCTTTCTGTAAACTAAGTACTGATTAGCTCCTGCTCTCTTTGTCCACTTGAGTGTAACGTTCTTGTTGCCGTTAGTAATTGTCTTAACTACGGTGTAGTTTACTCTTGTGATCTTAACAGTCTTGGAAGCCTTGCTAACCTTTTTGCCGTTAACTGCCTTTACACTGTAAGAATACTTCTTACCAGCTGTAACGGAGAAATCCTTAACAGAAGTCTTCTTTGTTGTCTTGATTACTTTCTTGCCACGATAAACCTTATACTTCTTGGCACCCTTTACCTTTTTCCAGGAAATCTTGATTGCCTTCTCAGTATTTGCAGCCTTAACACCAGTAGGTTTCTTAACAGTAGCTGCAGAAGCAGAAACAGCTCCTACTGCCATTGTAGATGCCACGGTGAGTGCGGCAAGTGCTGTGCTGATGATTTTTGTAGATTTTTTCATTTGTAATCCTCCTAAAATTAATCTATAAAATTTTTCATCACCGACTAGTTTAATGCTCTTTTTCTAAGTACGTTGTGTAGTATCCACAACAATGCACTTACAACGATAAGCAGTATCGCAACGGTTAAGATAACAGTGAAAACCGAGTTGATACAAGCTGTGTACATATCGTTTAAAGAGCGTGTCAGAATAGTTATCCTGTCTATTACTCCGCTTAAAAATACCACTATCGGTATTAAAAGCATAAACAGACCTGATGACGCCGTGCCGTAGTAAATATATCGTACGGCGATATGCTTCCATTTGTTTGTGAAAATTATGAGAAGCAAGGATATAAGCATTACAACTCCCGTAACAGCGATATAAATATTTAACTTTGAAGTATATTTTATCGCTTTTTCCTGAATATAGGGGAAGTAGTTCAGCTCAACATTCTGAACGTAGATTTTTGACGCCTCTTCTACAAAATAGTTGATATTTTCCTCGGAAAAATCTTTTTTATCAAGACCGTTATCTTCCTCGTATTTTTCGAGGGCAGCTTTTAAAGCCTTTTCAAAATTAGATGAATCAACCTTCAGGCTGTTTCCCGAATAGAAAGCGTCTATATAGCTTTGGACATCCTCTCGCACCAGAACCTCGTCCACAAAGTTGTCAAAAAAACTTTTGTCGAGACCGCTTGCGTCGCCTATGTCCATAAGGCTGTCTGTTATTTCGTCGCACAAATCAGTGTAATATTCACTCTGATTGAGCGTTTCGCTTAAAAAGCCCGGAGTAAAAACCGTGAGCCTGAGCGTCGTAAAAATTGAGAATGCAAAAATGCAAATCCCCATTACGAAAGCGAGAATCAGGTACAAAACAGATAAAAAGGTTTCGTTCTTAAATATCTTCATATGAGCCTCCCTTATTCGTAAAGTCCGACAATCTGCGGTCCCGAAATTTTCTTAGCGTAAACGAAAAATCTTTTTTCGGTAAGACCGAGCTGGTCGAAGGGATAGCAGGTATAGAGAATTAAGTTTTCTTTATCAGCCTTTAAATCGTAGGATTCTTTGCTGTTTGCATTGTAAATTTTTGTTTTTGTGATTTTATATTTGTAATTTCCGTAGCTGGTGTTGATTTCTACAACGTCGCCCTTCTTAACGTTTTTAAGTCCGTTAAAGTAGGTGTTGTTGTGACCTGCTATAAGGATAGTTTTTCCATAGCCCGGTATAAAGCTGCCTGCGTACACGCCCACTCCGTTTCTGAGAGGAACGCTGCCGTCGCCGAAAAACAGCTTTGAGTACACATCGCGACCCTCAATTTTAATTTCGCCGAACTGCTTGTTTATGCTCGGAAAATCAATCTCGGACGCGTCTACGGTATCGCTGTCGTTATCCGTCGGGACGAAGATGTTGTCGTAGGCTTTAGAATAGTCAACCTGCTTGTCGGATAAAAACATATTTCCTACCGGAACAAGATACGCAATTGTCGGATAGAATACCGCGACTGTGAGAAGACACATAGCAACGCACATCACTATAGGAACAATTACAAACCTTCTTACGGTTTTGTCAATTTTTTTACTTGATTTCTTCATATACAAACGACTTTTTTCTCGAGTAAATTACGCCTGCACCTGCAAAAGAGAACATTACGGCTAAAACAGAAATTGCAACAAAAGGAGCGACACTGTGCTGTGCACCTGTGGTTTTTATTACGCTTCCTGAATCATCAACGATAACATCGCCGTTTTTGGTAATAACCTTAACGCCTGTATTATCGGAGCCTGCAGCGGCAGAAAGATTTAGAACAGCAGCTGCGGAGCTTGCATAGCCAATAAGAGTTTGTCGCTCGGAAGCGGTAAGCTCTTTAAGGCTTGATTTTCCGGTTTTCTCAAGAAATGAACGTCCCTGAGAGATAATGCCGTTAATTTTGCTTGCCTGAGCCTGCGTCATATCTATTGTGTTAAAATAAGCCTCCGCTTGGTTAATGTAGGAGGAGGGAACGTAAACGTTATTTCCTTTCATATTAGCAGGAGTACGCATACTGCTAAGTACGCTTGCCTCGCTTGAGTTGATTCCTGCGGCAAAAACGCATACACAAGATAAGCAAACAATCAAAGACGAAATAACGATTGCTAATAATTTTTTCATAATGAAATATCAATCCTTTTTGTAAAATGAGATGCTTTCAGACTATTTCACCTTCGTATTCTATCACAAAAAAATTGAAAAGTAAAGGGACTATACATAAACTGGCAAAATTTGTTAATTAATGTGAATTATTACCTTACGGTATTCCGCAATTTAGGTTAATTTGCAGAAAATAAATGCCATTAATAATAATATGTTGCATTTAAAAGATTAATGGTGTAAAATTGTAAATTGAATACGAGTTTAATTTTACCGTGAATAATACATTATAAAATTAACATCTTTTATGTGAGGTGCAACAATGGAAAACTATGAAAATAATCACGAAGAATATGAGGTTTCTCTTAACGACATTTTAAAAACCTTTATGCGTGGACTGTGGATTATGGTTGCTGCGGCTTTGGTTTTGGGAACACTTGCTTTTGGGTATTCAAAGTTTTTTATTCCCAGAAAGTATACAACAAATGTAAAACTCTACGTAGAGACTCAAAAACATACAGATTCATCTTACGCGTCCATTAATGACCGCAACTACGCTACAGCTCTTGTAGACACATACATTGAAATGTTGTCAACCAACAACTTCTACGAAAAGCTTTCGGACAACCTTGACAATAAATATACAGCTGCCGAGCTTAGCAAAATGGTTTCCTTTATCTCTGACGACGATACACGAACGGAGGTTTTCAGATCAATCATAACTGCAAAGAGCCCTACAGATGCTAAGGTTATTGCGGACAGCGTTGCGGACACCGCTCCGACAGTTATCTCCTCGTTAAACGATAACACTGAGCTGAAAATAGTCGACAACGCCGTTATTCCTTCCGAACCATCGTCACCTAACGTTATGAAAAACACCTTGCTCGCGGCAATAGCCGGATTTGCTCTCGCGTTGATTTTTGTGTATGTTCGCGAGGCGTTGGATAATAAGATTAAATATTCCGCCGAGCTTACAAACATCGACGGAATCCCCGTGCTTTCTGCAATCCCCGATTTCGGTGACGAGAATTTCAAGCTCTGGGAAAAAGAAGAATTGACTGAAGGAGAGGTAAACAATGGCTAAAAAGAAAAATCTTGAGAAAAGCCGTGCTCTGCGATTTCAGATTACTGAATCCTACAAAAAAGCAAGAACTAATCTTGTTTACTCGATTATAAAAAAGGGATGTAAAAAGATTATTTTTACAAGCTCGTATAAAAGCGAGGGAAAAACAACAACTGCTTTGAATGTTGCAACAGCACTCTCGCAGCAGGTTGGAGTTAAGGTTCTCGTTATCGACTGTGACCTTCGCCGTCCCACAATTCATACGGTTATGAATCTTAACGCACAAAACGGACTTGCAAATTATTTAAACGGCGAATGTTCGCTCGGCGAGATTGTTACAAAGTCAGAGGTAGATAATCTTGACTTTATTACTTTCGGTGCGATTCCGCCGAATCCGTCGGAGCTGCTTTCAAGCGATAATATGGCGGAAATGGTAAAAGAGCTTGAAGAAAAATATGATTATATTATTTTCGACACGCCTCCGGTAAATATGGTTGTTGATATGATTCCGCTAATCAGCTTGTGTGACGGAGTTGTATTTGTCGTTAAAAACGCACAGACAACCCAGCCCGATTTTAAC